>NZ_RZQI01000804.1:0-2710 GCF_003998335.1 Mesorhizobium sp. M7A.F.Ca.CA.002.05.1.1
CATCTCACCCTTGTCGAGCACCAGCGACAGATTGTTGATGGCGCGAAAACCATCGAAGGAGACCGAGACGCCGTCGAGATAAAGGATCGTGTTCGACTTTGACATGGTCGCTCACTCCGCCGGCTGCGGTTCGGGGTTGCTGGCTGACCAGTCGCCGGGCTTTCTCGCCTCGCTGCGAACGATTTTCGCCGGCGGCGGAACGTCGGGGTCGCTGCCGGCTTCCTCGGCAATCGAAGCTGCCCGCAACGCCTTGGCGTTGCCGCGCCAACTGTCCCACATGCCGATGATGCCTTTGGGCAGCAAAAGCGTGACGGCGACGAACAGCCCGCCCAGTGCAAACAGCCAGAACTCCGGCAGCACGCCGGTGAACCAGGATTTGCCGGCGTTGACCAGCAGCGCACCGATGATCGGTCCGACGATGGTGCCGCGCCCGCCGACAGCCGCCCAGACGACGACTTCAATCGAATTGGCCGGCTCGAACTCGCCCGGATTGATGATGCCGACCTGCGGCACGTAGAGCGCGCCGGCTATGCCGGCCATGACAGCCGAGACGGTGAAGGCGAACAGTTTCACGTTCTCGGCCCGCCAGCCGAGGAAGCGCGTGCGGCTCTCGGCATCGCGCACCGCCATCAGGAGCTTGCCGTATTTGGAGCCGACGATCGCCCAGGTGACGAACACGGCAAGCGCGAGCATCACGGCGCTGGCCGCGAACAGCGCCGAACGCGTCGCGTCGGCCTGCACGTTGAAGCCGAGAATATCCTTGAAATCGGTCAGGCCGTTGTTGCCGCCGAACCCCATGTCGTTGCGAAAAAAGGCAAGCAGCAGCGCGTAGGTCATCGCCTGGGTGATGATCGAGAGATAAACGCCGGTGACGCGGCTGCGGAAGGCGAACCAGCCAAAGACGAAAGCGAGCAGGCCGGGCACCGCGAGCACCATGAGGCCGGCGAACCAGAAATGGTCGAAACCGTACCAGAACCAGGGCAATTCCTTGTAGTTCAGGAACACCATGAAGTCGGGCAAGATGGGATTGCCGTAAACGCCGCGCGAACCGATCTGCCGCATCAGATACATGCCCATCGCATAGCCGCCGAGCGCGAAGAAGGCGCCGTGACCGAGCGAGAGGATGCCGCAATAGCCCCAGACCAGGTCAAGCGCCAAGGCGAGCAGCGCATAGCAGAGATATTTGCCGGTGAGCGCGACGATGTAGGAAGGGACGTAGAAGGCGCTGGTGGGAGACACCGCAAGGTTGAGCAGCGGCACAAGGACGGCCACCGCCAGCAGGATGAAGATCGTGATGGCGATGCGGCGGTCCGCGCCGGCGGCAAAGAAGCGTCCCGTGATCATGCTTCCACCGCCCTGCCCTTGAGCGCGAATAGGCCGCGCGGGCGCTTCTGGATGAACAGGATGATCAGCACCAGCACGACGATCTTGCCGAGCACCGCGCCCGCATAGGGCTCGAGGAACTTGTTGACGATGCCGAGCGAGAAGGCGCCGACCAGCGTGCCCCACAGATTGCCGACGCCGCCGAAGACGACGACCATGAAGCTGTCGATGATGTAGCCGCGACCGAGATTGGGCGAGACGTTGTCGATCTGGCTGAGCGCGACGCCGGCAATGCCTGCAATGCCGGAGCCGAGCGCGAAGGTCAGCGCGTCTACCCATGGCGTCCTGATGCCCATCGAGGCGGCCATGCGCCGGTTGGCGGTGACGGCGCGCATCTGCAGGCCCCAGGGCGTGCGCTTCATCACGTAGAGCAGGATGCCGAAGACAGCGAGCGCGAAAACCAGGATCCACAGCCGGTTCCAGGTGATCGCCAACTGGCCGAGATTGAACGAGCCCGACATCCAGGATGGGTTGCCGACCTCCTGGTTGGTCGGCCCGAAGATCGAGCGCACGGCCTGTTGCAGGATCAGCGAGACGCCCCATGTCGCCAGCAGCGTTTCAAGCGGCCGGCCATAGAGGAAACGGATGACGCCGCGCTCGATGATCAGGCCAACCAGGGCCGCAACGAGGAAGGCGAGCGGCAGCGCAATGACCAGCGACCAGTCGAACAGGCCGGGAAAGGAGGTGCGGATCACCTGCTGGACGACGAAGGTCGTGTAGGCGCCGAGCATGACCATCTCGCCATGCGCCATGTTGATGACGCCCATGACGCCGAAGGTGATGGCAAGGCCGATTGCCGCCAGCAGCAGCACCGAGCCCAGCGAGATGCCGTACCAGATGTTCTGCCCGGCATCCCAGAAGGCCAGCGTCGAATTGATGTTGGCGATTGCGGTCGTCGCCGCTTGCTTGACCGCGTCGGTGGAATTCGCCTCGACCGAGGTGAGCAGGGAAACCGCATCGCGGTCGCCACGCGCGCCGATCAGGGCAATTGCAGCGAGCTTGTCGGCTTCAGGCCGGTCGGAGACCAGAACGGAGGCGGCACGAGCCTGTTCGAGCAGCGCCTTGACGCTGGCCACGGTCTCACTGGCGATTGCCGTGTCGAGCGGTCCGATGTTTGCGGCGTCGGGCGTCTTGAACATGGTGTCTGCGGCGGCAACACGCACGGCCGGGTCCTTGGCGCCGAGCGTCAGCGTGCCCAACGCATCGCGTATGACGCGACGCAGCGTGTTGTTGACCTTGATCTTGGTGATGCCGTCCTTGGCCGCCTCGCCCGACGCCTCGCCGCTCAACGGGTCGGAAAGCTGGACGCTTTCGCCCGCTTCCTTGC
>NZ_RZQI01000805.1:0-2707 GCF_003998335.1 Mesorhizobium sp. M7A.F.Ca.CA.002.05.1.1
TTCTCAGGCAATGAACGACGTGCTTTGACAGCCGGGCGCGTTGCTGGTCAAAGGCGGCATGACGAAATTCCTCGCCCTTGTCATCGTCGGTTTCATGGTCATTCAACTGATCAAGCCGCTTGGCTGGCCAGGCCTCAAGCGACGCGGCGATTTCTGGAAGCTGGCACTGCTCGCCATGGCTGCGATTTCACTGGCGGCCGTGCTCGGGCATTTGACGTAGGACGGCACTTGTCGTCGGTGCTCAATTGCCAAGCACCGGGCCAACCAGATGCTCGGCCCAGGCCCGGTAGCCTGCTTCCGAGGCGTGAAAGCCGTCCGAGGCAAAGCCGGCTTCCGGATTGGTGATCGGCAGGCGCGGCGCCGGCACCGCGCCGCGCTCCAGGCAAAGGCGTTCGCCCATCCGGTTCATGTCGGTGGCGCGAATCTCAAGGATTTTTCCGAGCAGCGGCGGCATGGCCGGAGCCCGCGTGAACTCCAGCACCGGCGACCACACCACGCGTGCTTCCGGCCATTTGGCGCGCAGGCCGTAGAGCAGGCCGCCGAACTCCTTCTTGAAGCGCGGCACGGAGTGAAAATTCTTGGTGTCGTTGGTGCCGATGGCCAACACGATATGCGTCCACGGTTCGGCCGACAGATTGGGCAGGACATGGTCGCGTATCTGGCCCGACGTTGCCGAATTAAAGCCGGCCGCCCGCCAGCGCACGGTGCGGCCTGTGCTTTGTGAAATCAGCGCGGCGAGTTGCGCGGCAAGCCCATGTTCCGAATTGCCTATGCCGACCGACGCGGCGGACGAATCGCCCAGCACCAGAAGCGAAATATCAGGCGCCTTGCCTGATATTTCGTGCATGACCGGCCCTTGCGCCGGCAGCATGCGCGTGGTGCGGCGTCGCACGCCGAGGCCTTGCCAGATATAGACCGGGAAGGCGAGCCAGGTGAGTAGGGACGGGAAGCGCATGGCAGTACCGTTAAACGATCAGCGGCAGCCTTAGCGCATGTTTTGGTCGACGGGAACGCTCTTCAATCGCAGCAACTCGCCTGCCCCGCTTGCTTGCCCTGATATTCATCGTGCAGCCGCACCCAATCCATCAGTCCGTGATAGGGGCCGTTCTCGTTGCGGCCCTTCGGCGTCATGTCGAGATAGTTGTAGGCGCCGATCTGCGCCTCGCCGCCGCGGGCGCGCGACATGAAGGTGAGGAAGATGTCGCCGGCCTCGTCCCGGTAGAAAACGCTGGTGCCGGGAAGCTCCTTCGATGTTCGTGGACGGGTCTCGAAATTGTAGGTGGTGTCGCCCGCGGCGATCTGCTTGTCGGTGAAGGAGACCTGCATGTCGAAGTTGAAATCCGAGGCATAGGACGACACCCAGTCGAACTTCCAGCCCATGCGCTGCTTGTAAGGCAGAAGTTCCGCCAGTGGAGCGCGCGAAACCACGACCAGCGACACGTCGTGATGCCGCAGATGCTGATTGGCGCCGTCGATATGATCTGCAAGGAATGAGCAGCCCTCGCAATGACTGACGCAGCCCGGCCCGAACATGAAGTGATAGACGATCAGCTGGCTGTTGCCGGCAAACAGGTCGGCCAGTCTCTTCGGCCCTTGCCCGGTTTCGAAGACATAGTCCTTCCGGATCTTCAGCCAGGGCAATTCACGTCGCTCAGCCGCTATCCGCTCGCGGAGCCGCGTCAGTTCCTTCTCGCGCGCCAGATGCGCCTTGTGCGCCTGGAACCAGTCTTCGCGCGAAACGATCTTGTTGCGATGCATGAACCTCTCCCTGAAGTGTCATTCCAAGGACGTTCGGGATGAGCACAACCCGACATCGCCCGAGAGGAAATAAGGACGGAGAGGCTCCGCCCCAAGCCCGGCAAGTCACAAACAAAAAAACCCGGGCGCATCGGCCCGGGTTCGAAGGAGGAAGAAAGGACTGTGATCAGGCGGCCTGTTCCAGGCTCGCCTTCCATTTTCCGAGCGCTGCCAGATGGTTCATGTGGGCGCGATGGGTGAAGGCGGCCTGGCCGGCGGCAACGTTCGAGGCCTTGCCGCTCCAGGCTTTCTGTGGCGCGGCCTGCAGTGCGCGGCCATAGGAGAAGGTCAGCTTCCACGGGTGCGGCCCGATGGCGTTGATGGCGTTGAGGTTGGCGGTCGCCTCCTCGTCCTCCTGGCCGCCGGAGAGGAAGGCAATGCCCGGCACCGCTGCCGGCACGGTTTCGCGGAACAGTTTTATGGTCTTTTCGGCGACTTCTTCGGGGCTGCTCACCTTGCCCGACTTCCTGCCGGCCAGCACCATGTTCGGTTTCAGGATGGTGCCTTCCAGCACGACGCGCGCCGCATGGAGCTCGTCATAAAGCTTGATCAGCGTTGCCTTCGAGATGTCGTAGCAGGTGTCGATATCGTGGGCGCCATCCATCAGCACTTCCGGTTCGACGATCGGCACAATGCCGGCCTCCTGGCAAAGGGCTGCATAGCGGGCGAGTGCGTGCGCGTTCGAGCCGATCGAGGTCCCCGAAGGCACGCCTTTGGCGATATCGATGTCGATCACCGCGCGCCATTTGGCGAAGCGGGCGCCGAGCTTGTAGTAATCGGCAAGGCGCTCGCGCAGGCCATCGAGGCCTTCGGTGATGGTCTCGCCGGGAAACCCGGCCAGCGGCTTGGCGCCGGCGTCGACCTTGATGCCGGGGATGGCGCCGGCCGCCTTGATGATGTCGACCAGCGG
>NZ_RZQI01000806.1:0-2706 GCF_003998335.1 Mesorhizobium sp. M7A.F.Ca.CA.002.05.1.1
GGAAATCGGCGAGCGTTCCAAAGGTGACGCTGATAGACTTTGGCGGCATTCGGATTGAAGGTGTCGATCCAGGCATTCCGGCAACCGCGTGCCATGGCTTCCTGTTCGGCCGCATCCAGCATCTTGCCGGCCATATGCTGGCCGCGCAGCCGCTCATCGACCCAGAGCCATTGCACGTAGAGCCAGCCCCAGGCGGTGTAACCGGAAATGCCGGCGACGACCGCGCAATCCTCGTCGCGCACAAACACCACAAGCGCCTTCCTTTCGGATGCGCCGACATCGCCGTCGTTGAACGCCGCCAGCCTTTCGGCGAGAAAGGTAAGGTCTTCCGGCAAGGGATTTGCCGTCGTTTCAAGCGTCGTGTTCATCGCTTTTCCGAGATGGTTGCGTGTCGGCGTCGCCGCCATTGCGAAACTCTGATGCGGCAATGCCGTAGCGCTTGAGTTTGTCATAAAAGGTCTTGCGCGGTACGCCGAGCGCATCGATGGCGCCGCGCACCTCGCCACTATGGTCGCGCAGCGCGTCGCGGATGAGCTGTGCTTCGTATTGGCCGACCCGTTCGGGCAATGCTGCCGTAGGCTCCGGCGAATGCGCGGAGACCGCCCTCGTCCCATCTTCCGGACCGAGGCCGAGCGCAACACGGTCGGCAAAATGGGCAAGCTCGCGCACATTGCCTGGCCAGTCATGCGACTGGAGATGATCGCTGACCGCAGCGTTCATCTTCGCGACAGGCCGGCCGAACCGTTCTGCCGCCTTGCCCAGGAAATGCCCAAACAGCATCGGGATATCGCCGCGACGCTCGCGCAGCGGCGGGATGCGCAGCGTCACCACGTTAAGGCGAAAATACAGATCCTCGCGAAAATCACCGCGTTGGTCCGACCGCCCCAGATCGACCTTGGTCGCGGCGACGACCCTGAGATCGATGCGCCTGATGTCGTTCGAGCCAAGTGGAGTGAGGCTGCGTGTTTCGAGCACGCGCAGCAGCTTGACCTGGAGCGCCGGCGGCATGGATTCGATCTCGTCGAGAAACAGCGTGCCGCCGCTGGAATGCTCGATGCTGCCGATCCGCCGCCGCTGCGCGCCGGTGAACGCGCCCGCCTCATGGCCAAACAACTCGCTCTCGATGACCGTCTCCGGCAGCGCACCGCAATTCAGTGCCACGAAGGGTTTTGCGCGCCGTCGCCCCCATCTGTGCAGGAGGTCCGCCACCACTTCCTTGCCGGTTCCCGTTTCTCCCTCGACCAGCACATCGACGTTCATGTCTGCAATCTGGCGCAAGGTCTCGCGCAGTCGCTTGATGGCAGGAGCCTCGCCGATCAGCGGCAGGCCGTCAGTGGCGAGGGCCGCGGCTTCGCGCAGCCGCCGGTTCTCCATCACCAGCCGTCGCTTCTCACTCGCCCGTTTCAGCGCCTCGACAAGGCGCTCGCCGGCATAGGGTTTCGAGATGAAATCGTAGACACCGTCCTTGAGCGCGGCCACTGCGAGATCGACGTCGCCATGGCCGGTGACCAGGATCACGGGTATGTCCGGGTCGATCGCCTTGATGCGATCGAACAGCTGCAGCCCGTTCATGCCCGGCATGCGGATGTCGCTGACCACCACGCCTTCAAAGGTCCTGTCGACAACGGCAAGCGCTGCCTCGGCGGCGTCGCGCGCGACCACAGCGAAGCCGGCAAGCTCGAGCAATTGCGTTGTGGCGTGCAGCAGGTCCGCATCGTCGTCGACGAGCGCCACCAGCCCTGATCCCTCAATCATTCAATTCGCCTCAAATCGATGGTGAAGGATGCGCCGATGCCATTGCCGGGATCGAGCCGCAGCGTGCCGCCCAATTCCTGGGCGATCTCCTGCGAGATCACCAGCCCGAGGCCAAGCCCCTTCTCCTTGGTGGTCTGGAACGGCATGAACAGATTGCCGGCTGCTTCCGGGCCGAGACCTGGGCCGTTGTCGCGCACCGAAATCAGCACCCTGTCGTCGTGCTCGGCAAGTTGGATCTCTATGCGGGGATCGGGCTGGTCCTTCATAGCGTCCAGCGCATTCTGCAACAGATTGACCAGGATCTGTTCCAGCCGGATGCGGCTGGCCATGACCACCGGCGAGGCATTGCCGCGCGGCTTGACGATGGTCACGCCGGAATCACGGATGCGGCCCGACAGCAGCGACAGCGCGCCATCAATTGCCTCGCGCACCGGCAGCGGCGAAGCGGCAACCCCGGGTCGACGGGCGAAAGTACGCAAGGTGCCGGTGATCGCGCCGATGCGCTCGGTCATCGACACGATCGACGTCAGATTGCCGCTGGCCGGTTCGGTTTTGCCGGTTTCGAGAAAGCGGCCCGCATTCTCGGCATAGGTGCGGATAGCGGCGACCGGCTGGTTGATCTCGTGCGCCACGCCGGCGGCGATTTGGCCGAGGATGGAAAGCCGGTTGGCCTGGGCGAGGTCGTCGCGCAGCCGGCGCACCTTGGCTTCAGCATTCTCGCGCTCGGCGATTTCACCGGCAAGTGCGGTGTTGGAGCGGGTCAACTCGGCCGTTCGCGTGCTGACTCGGCTCTCCAGTTCGGCATTCATCCGCGCCAGCGCCTCCTGCCTCAGCCGTCGTGCGCGCTGGCGGCGGGTAAGCACGAAGGCAAGCAAGCCCATCAGCAGAAGCCCAAGCAGCGTGGTCAGGCGCGCCGTGTTGGCGGCCGATGAAAGAGCAGCGTCGGCGGGA
>NZ_RZQI01000807.1:0-2702 GCF_003998335.1 Mesorhizobium sp. M7A.F.Ca.CA.002.05.1.1
GAGGTGGAGGAGGAGATAGCCAAGGGTCGAACGAGCCTCGAAGAGCGCAAAGGCGCCACGGAGAGCGAACTGCGCCGATCCCGCCGCGACATCCTGATCGGCATGACGTTCTCCAATCTGATCATGTATTTCATCATTCTTTCGACAGGTTCGACGCTCTACAAGGCCGGGCAGACGCAGATCGAGACAGCGGCGCAGGCGGCCGAAGCGCTGCGGCCGCTTGCCGGCGACGCTGCCAGCATTCTGTTTGCGGTCGGTGTAATTGGCGTTGGCTTTCTGGCCGTGCCGATCATGACCGCTGGCGCCGCTTTCGATTTCGCTCAGGCGATGGGATGGAAGAATAGCCTGCATGCCAAACCCCGCCAGGCTCCCAAATTCTACATCGTGATTGGGATCATAACGCTGGTGGCGGTGGGTCTCAATTTCTTCGGCTTCAACCCTATGAAAGCCCTGGTCTGGTCGGGCGTCGTGC
This sequence comes from Mesorhizobium sp. M7A.F.Ca.CA.002.05.1.1, assembly GCF_003998335.1. Classification (NCBI taxonomy): domain Bacteria; kingdom Pseudomonadati; phylum Pseudomonadota; class Alphaproteobacteria; order Hyphomicrobiales; family Phyllobacteriaceae; genus Mesorhizobium; species Mesorhizobium sp. M7A.F.Ca.CA.002.05.1.1. Next base: position 473 of record NZ_RZQI01000807.1, read on the forward strand.
AAGGATTTTCAACGCCACCTCTGCTGCTTCTCATCCTGATCATGACCAACAATCGCAAGATCATGGGCGACAAGGTCAACAGCATAAGCACGAACATCCTGGGCGGCGTGACGACCCTGGCGATCTTTGCGGCGTCGGCGGGACTGGTGGCAAGCTGGTTCCTGTAGCTCGCCGGGCGGGAAGGATGTTCAGGCGCAGTGGAACATCGGCGGTCAAATGTCGTTGAGACGCTTGTGGGAGAAAGGAGGTTGTCCATGTCAAAGTTGCAGGCCGCCACTCCGGATCGTCTAAGACAACTCAGGCTTGAAGCTTCAGCACATTTTGCTCCGTTGATGCTGAACGAAGCCCTGTTGCGCCTTTCCCATGCCTGCGGAGGCGACAGCCTCGACCGCTTCGAGAAAGCCATGGTTGATCAGATCGAGGCGGCAGAGGACGATCGCGCCGATTTCGAAACGATCAAGGAATTCGCGATCGAGCAACTTTACGCCCTGGTCCGGAACGCCAACGATTCGCCAGAGAGGAAACAGCCGCTTGAGAAGATAGACACACGCAGAACGCCCGGCCGTTCCGAAGAACCACGCACGCTCGAGGACCAACTGCAGGCGGGATTGGAGGATTCCTTTCCGGCGAGCGATCCGCCCTCAGTGGTGTCCACGACCATTTCAGGCGGAGCAAAGAAGCTGGTCGGGACCGATGAGGTCCTGGAAAAGCAGCGGCAAGCGTCCAGCAAGGAAGATCGCTCGTAGATCGGGGTGCGGACTGGGTTGGCGGCAAACCAAAGCCTGCGGACATGCCAGCGGAAAACAGCTGACGTCATCGCATCAAAGCTTGACAGCCGCCTCCCGCGCCCAGAGCCGCAGCTTCCGGCATGACCGCACAAATGCAGTTACCGAAGCTGCCGAATCCAGCCGCGTCAGCCCCTCATCGGCATCGGGAGCGACGCCTGCTTTGGCCAGGAGCGGCTCGGCCCCCGGGGTGAAGCCGATGAACTTGCAGTGCGCAAACGCATCAGACACGAAATCCTTCGCAGCGGCCTCCTTGACCAGCAACTCGGCGCCCGCCTCGGAGAGGAGCAGCACCACCGCGTCGAACAATACGGACGGACCGCCGTCGATCATGTGCCTTGCCTCGATGTGGGTGCCGTCGGCGGCTTCGACGCCACCCACCTTGGGCGCAACCACCTCCATCACCGCGCCTTCCGCTTCGATGGCGGAACGAAGTTCCTCGAACAGCGCGACATCGGCTCCATCGCTGAGCATGACACCGACTTTGCGGCCTTCGAAACTATTGGGTCCATTTTGGATGATGCTGAGCGCCGGCGACGGCGGCAAGTCATCGCGCGGCGGAACGGCGGCTTCGGCAGGTTCGGGCAGGTCACGGATGCCGAGCTTATCGGCGACCGTGGTCGCCAGCGTTTCATCGATGTTCAACAAATGCGAAACCATGCGCTCGCGGATTGCCGGCGCCTGGACCTTGCTCAGTTCAAACGTCAGCGCCATCGCGATGTGACGCTGCTCCGGTGGTGTCTGGCTGTTGAAGAATTGCCGGGCCTGGCTGTAGTGATCGGCGAAGCTCTCCGCGCGCAGACGTACTTTCTGCCCTTGTTCGGCATCGGCGAAAGAACGGAAGCCACGCTGCGGATCCTCGCGCGGTCCCAGTCCCCATGAGTTCGGCTCATAGTTGGCACGACCGGCCGGGTTGCGCATGGCCATGTGCCCGTCCTGTTGAAAATGGGCGAACGGGCACTTCGGCGCGTTGATCGGCAGATGGGTAAAGTTCGGGCTGCCCAGCCGTTTCAATTGGGTATCGAGATAAGAGAAGTTGCGGCCTTGCAGTAGCGGATCGTTGGAGAAATCGATTCCGGGCGGCACATTCTGCGTCATGAACGCCACCTGCTCGGTCTCGGCGAAGAAATTGTCCGGCATCCGGTCGAGCACCAGCCGACCGACCGGAATTGGTTCGAGGACCTCTTCGGGAATGATCTTCGTTGCATCCAGGATATCGAAGTCGAAACTGTCGGCAAATGCCTGATCGAACAGTTGCACCGTCAACTCCCATTCCGGGAAATTGCCGGCCTGTATGGCCTCCCACAAATCGCGGCGATGGAAGTCGGGATCGGCACCATTGATCTTGACCGCCTCGTTCCAGACCACCGATTGCATGCCGAGCTTCGGTTTCCAGATGAATTTGACGAAGGTGGATTCGTCCTTCGCGTTGACGAGGCGGAACG
>NZ_RZQI01000808.1:0-2699 GCF_003998335.1 Mesorhizobium sp. M7A.F.Ca.CA.002.05.1.1
TTTGCGTTTCGGCATTGGGCTTTGGTCGGGTTCTTGCCCTCGGAAATGAAAAAGCCCGCCGGCCGTGAGGCCAGCGGGCTTGCTTGACCGCCCTTGAGCGGCGATTCGCTACTTCCCCGGATTTGGTTAGGTCGGATCCAACGGGGGAAGAGATGATGGGGTTGGCGAAGCCGTCACGGACGACAGTCGCTCACGCTTCGTGAAAACGGGCTTCTGATAGATCTTCTTCATCGACATTCCCCTTTGCCAATCCGCAATGTGTCACTCTTTGGCTTAGGCCGGGCAGCGTGTCAATCGCGCGACAAAAAGCCCGCCACCTCTCGGTAGCGGGCAAGGTCTGTAGTAGCTGGGATCAACCAGCATAGGTCAACTTGCGGCGTCGGGGATAGTTGCGATGGTCGGGCGGATTCCAACTCTTGCCGCCCTAACCTGATGCTAAATCGGCCGCCTGCCCCGCATCTTTCAATACAGGCTGTTTCCGCATATGTTCCGCCACATGTCCCGGAACACCGTCCTTCAGATAATTGCCGCCTTGATTACGATTGCGGTGCTGGCGGTACTGCATCAGGGGCTTGACTGGTTTCTTAGCAGTCTTGAACCAAAATTCATGATGGGGCTGGTCGTCGGCTTTATGGCGGGGACAGTCCTGGTTCTGCTTATCTGGTACTATGAGGACCGCAAAGTGCGGTATTCAAGGGCGGTTGGCCCCGGCGGGGCCGCTGAGCAAAAGCGCTCGCGCAACGCGATCGACCTGTGACTGCTGAATCTGAGATCCCCGGCCGGCCTTCATAAGCGCTTCCAATACTGCGCTCTGTTGCGGGCCGCCTATCAGCGTGCGAGCCATGTCGGCTATAGCCTTTTCGTTTCCGCCATTGTTCAAGGCGTCAATGACCTTATCCACCGTCCGCATGCCGGCCGCTCGGGCCGCGCCGCGGGCACCGCCGGCAATGAAGCCTTCGCGTAAGCCAAACCCGGGGGCGTTGGCGGGATCAATTGCTTCGCGAGCAGCGACACGCGCCGCCGTCTCCGAATTGCGCGTGACGATGTTCGACGTGTCGGCAAACAGCTTTTCCCGGTCAAGCAGATCGATGATGGAGCGGGCCTTGTCGGACCCGAAAAGCGTCGACAGACGAGCCCTGTTCCAATCGCCTTCGCCCTTGATGAGCCGCTGAAGCGCTACACGGTCGTTTGCGTTGGTACCGACGATGCGCTCTATCTCCGCCCGAGCGCCTTCACGCAACCGAAGCGGCACAGCGGACGGCCCGACTTGCAGCCCCTGCGGCAATGCACCTTGCCGGACTTCTGCGGCGAGTTCGTCGGGGCGCGGCGCTTCCCGGCCGCTTGAAAGGACGGATTGGCCACGCCCAACAGCCTCTTTCTGCCGGGCCAGCTCTGCATATTTCGCGTCAACTTCCTTGATCCCGGGAACCGATGCCCGAAGCTCGTCGTCAACAGTCTGCCGCGCCGTGGTCAGGGCGTTGACGGCGTTCGTTCCCTGGGTTGTCTCCAACATGTCGTCTATAGCGTGCCGCGTGTTCAGCAATTCGCCCGCGTCCGAAACTAGAGACGTGCCGGGGGGCGGTTGGCCATCGGCCCGAGCCCGAGCAATGTCAGCCGGCGTTGGCTGATGGTCCAGCATCGAGCGGACACGCTGCACAAGGCGCTGCGGCTCGCCGCGCAACGTCTGGGCTTCGGTTTCGAGATAGCGGGCAATCGGTAAAGTGTCGACCGGGCCAGCATCGCGCAATGCCTCTTGATATTCAGGCGCGAGGCGCTGTTGGTTGGTATTGGCTCGATCGATGATGCGCGAGGGCGTGGGAGCTTCGCCAAGCGTTTCATCAAGGGCCGACCGGATACGCCAGTTAGCATTAGCATCGCGTGCGCCGATTGCGTTTCGAACGATTGCCTTGCCCTCGCCTGGGGTGGCGGCAATAGCGCCGGCGGTATGCCGCATGTTCGCGCCAAGGTCCATCAACATGCCGTTGTCGCCGAGCTGCGACAGTGCAGCGGGATCTACGGCATCCTGACGAACAGCCCCCGCCAAGACCTTGGCGGCGGTCTTGTCGAGCCCGAGGGCGCGCGCGACCGCGCCGATGTGGAGGTTGTCGGCGACGGCCTTGACGCCCTTGCCGATCAGCGGCGCCAAGAATGGCGCAGCCAAACCAGTCGCAAACCCGATCCCGGCGCCTTTGCCGGTTTCTTTGATATCTCCCCCCGAACGCACAGCAGAATCCGCACCGTTGATCGCGGCTCCAGAAAGCGCGCTAAGGCCATATTGCAGAGGCTTCGACGCAGCTCCAATGCCAAACACCTCTGGCGCAGCCATCATCGCCGGCAATGTTCCGGCAACCGCACCCGTCACGTTGCCAAGCGTCCGCGCGACAGGGTGGGCCTCGCGGCTCGCCTCGTTCATGCGGGTCATCTCCGCATTGACTTTGGAATAGAGTTCGCCAGTGAGAAGCGAGCCTATGGCAGCGGACGCGGCTGTAAGACCCTTATCGATGTAGGGACCGGCGATCGGCACGCCCTCGCCTGTCGATGTCAGGTAGGTTCCCATGGCGCCCATGTCAGGACTCGGAACAAACGTGGGTGCCTCGTGGCCGCCTTCCGGCTCGGGGCCGCCGCCGGCTATGATCTGTTGCGCCTTCGCGATCCCTGCTTTCGCGCGAGCGTCAGCATCCGTAGCGGCTGCGTTGGGA
>NZ_RZQI01000809.1:0-2692 GCF_003998335.1 Mesorhizobium sp. M7A.F.Ca.CA.002.05.1.1
GAAGAACCCCGAACCCTTCGTGCTGCTTTCCAATTTCGGCCCTGCCGCCCTGGAATTCGAGATCCGCGTGTTCCTGGCCGATGTGATGAATGGCAACATCGCGCAGAACGACATCCGTTTTGCCGTCCTCGAAAAATTCAGCAGCGAACACATCGAGATGCCCTCGACGCCGCGCGCCGTGGTCGAGGCCCATAAGCCCAAGGCGTGGCCGACAGACGACGACAAGATCGAGGCCGACTTCGCCGAACAGGAGCAGATAAAGGCCGAAGCCGAGGCGGAGAAGAAGCGGCTGGTCAAGTCCCGCAAAACCAAGAAGCCAGATCCGGACTAAGCTGGGACTCCGTCGACCTTGATCCTGCCGGAACCGATTGCGGCATGAATGCGGCATTCAGTTGCGGTTCAGCTTCCATCTCCTATAAGCTCCCATGCAAAGGCGAAATTGCCTTGCGAAATGCAACAGAGGCGGTGGGAACACCGATATTGCACCATGTGGAAGTCTCTCGTCGCTGCCGTCGCCCTGGTCGCCGCCATCGGCTCGGTCCATGCCGCAAGCGCGGTCAACAAGGACGCCGAGACCCGCACGCTGGTCGTGACCGAGGGCGGCAGCAAGACCGACCTCGCGCTGGCTGGTGGCGAAACGGTTGAGTTCTGCCCGAATGGCTGTTTCGTCACCTTGCCGAACGGCGACCTCGAAGCTCTGACCGGTTCGGAAACCATCGAAATCTCGGGCGGCGTCGCCCGAATCAAGTAATTCCGGTTGGCATATCTTGAGAGGCCGGGCGTTTGCTCGGCCTTTTATCGTTTCCGGTAGCAGTCGCTTAACAATGACGCCGGAAATACCGTCACGGCAGCCGTCTGCAACCGGGCGTTTTAACGTTCGCTACGCCATCGCCCGCTATACCAGCCTCAAGACGCCGGAAAGCGGCGCGCAACTCTACGCGGGCAGGGCAGGACGGACATGGATGCGCGGTCGGACAGGAACGCAATACCGCTTGCGGTCGATCTCGACGGCACGCTGATCGCGACCGACCTGTTGTGGGAAGGGCTGTTCATCCTTCTCAAGATGAACCCGCTCTATATCTTCCTGGTACCGTTCTGGATCGCCGGCGGGCCGGCGCGGCTGAAGCAGGCAATCGCGCAGCGCATCGACATCGATCCGGCATCGCTGCCCTATCGCGAGGTGCTGCTTTGCCGCCTCCGGACCGAACACGCCGAGGGCCGCAAGATCGTGCTGGCGACCGGTACGCCGCGCAAGTTCGCCGACGCCATCGCGGCCCATCTCGGCATTTTCGACCAGGTGCTGGCCACCGATGGTCTCGCCAATCTCACCTCGGGCAGGAAGCGCGCTTCGCTGATCGCAGCCTATGGCGATGGCGGTTTCGACTATGCCGGCAACAGCCGTCACGATCTCCAGGTCTTCGATGCAGCGCGCAACGCGATCGTCGTCGCGCCCGACCGCCATGCCGCGCGCTGGCAGGCAGCGCATGGCGCCGAGACGATGCCGGCGCCGAAGCCGACTTTGCGGACCATCGTCAAGATGCTGCGTGTCCATCAGTGGCTGAAGAATTCGCTGATCGCAGTGCCGATGGTGCTCTCGCATGAATATTTCAACACCGACATGATCTGGCAATGCCTGCTGGCATTCGTCTCGTTCAGTTCGGTGGCATCGGCCATCTATATCCTCAACGATTTCTTCGACCTCGCGCTCGATCGCAAACACCTCACCAAGCGCAACAGGCCGTTCGCCAGCGGTGCGCTGTCGATCCCGTTCGGACTTGGCGCAATCGCGGTGCTTCTGGCGATCGGCATCGGCACCGGGCTGTTCCTGTCGCCCGAATTCATGGCTGTGCTCGGCGGCTATATGGTCGTCACGACGGCCTATTCGCTGTCGTTCAAGCGCATGCTGCTGGTCGATGTGCTGACACTCGCCGGCCTCTACACGATCCGCGTCCTGGCCGGTGCGGCGGCGACCGGCGTCGACGTCTCGTTCTGGCTGCTGGCCTTCTCTATCTTCTTCTTCCTGTCGCTGGCGCTGGTGAAGCGCTTCGTCGAACTGCGCACCACCGCCATTCCGCCTGGCGAGCGCATTGCCGGCCGCGGCTATCGCACCGAAGACCAGGAGATCGTCGCCCAGGCCGGCATGGCCTCGGCCTTCTCCTCGGCGCTGGTGCTGGCGCTCTACATGGACAGTGTCGCGGTGCGCGAGCTTTATCCGCATCCGTGGCTGATCTGGCCGCTGGCACCGATCGTGCTTTATCTCACCATGCGCGTCTGGATCCTGGCGCGCCGCAACGAGATGCATGACGATCCGGTCGTCTTCATCATCCGCGACTGGCGCAGCCAGATCGTTGTGCTGATCGGTGCAGTGATGCTGGTCATCGGGGGCTGGTAGGCATGGCCACTGAGCGGTTCCCGAGCTTTGGCCTTGCTACGCCGCCGGCGCCGCGCGCCATCGGTGCCGACGAGGCTATCTCGCTGCTGAAGGGCGGTCAGGCCAAGCCAGCGTCACTGCTTGCCTATGGCAATGGCCGCTCCTACGGCGATTCCTGCCAGAACGCGGCCGGCGCGGTCGTCGACATGCGCTCGCTGAACCGGATTCGTGCCTTCAACGCCGAAACCGGTGTTCTCGAGGCGGATGCCGGCGTGCTGTTGTCCGACATCATCGCCCACGCTGCCCCACACGGCTTCTTCC
>NZ_RZQI01000810.1:0-2691 GCF_003998335.1 Mesorhizobium sp. M7A.F.Ca.CA.002.05.1.1
AAGCTCATTGACGGTTGTAGCCGGAGGGGCAGCGGGCGACTTCGCCAAGCCTCGGGCCGGATGGCCATCCGGCCCGAGGCTCAATCGCTTCCATCGCACATAATCATCTCGTGCAGATACAAGGGGCGGCGCCAGCGCCGCAATTTTGGGCTGATCGAGCAGTGCGTTGCCCTTATAGCCCTCGCAACAATCGTTCCAACTCTTCAGCATCCGTCACGACCGGTAAACACACCTGCCCAGTACACAGCCATGCACCCGCCTCGTTGGTCGGCGGCAGGATTCCGCCAGGCAGCAAGGGTCGATTCGTACCCGTACCGATCGGCAGGACAATGTCGACGCGGCGTGGGTCCGGACTTCGATTCGCAACCGGAACGAGCTTTGGATCGTCAAGCGCATCGACGATGACCAGTTTTAGCGGCTCGATCGCCAGCGCGCAGGCGTTGACGATGCCGGCTTGGCCATAGGCCTGGTGGGCCGCGCGGCCGGCGGCGTGCTCGGCAACTTGCCAGGCCCTTTCCTGCAGCTCGAGATCGCCCGTGACGGAGGCCAGCCGGACCAGTGCCTCGATGATCTGGCCGGTGGCGGACGGAATGGCCTCGTCGACATCGCCGCGGATGCGGATCGGCACGTCGGTGCTGTCCGAGGCGGTCAGGTAATACCCCGTCTTTTCGGTATCGGCGTGCCAATGGTCGAGCTGCTTGATAAACTGGCCGGCCTGGTCGACATAGCTCCAATTCCCAGTGGCCTCGAACAGCGAGATCGCTGCGTTGGCCATGGCGGCATAGTCGCTGGACAAAGCAGGGAATAGTTTTCTGGCGCCGAGCATCGAATGCGGCAGACGGCTGTCGCGGCCGGCGGTGCTGATGTGGGCAAAGGCCTTTGCCGCCGCATCGATCCAGTCAGGCCGCGCCAGCGAACGGCCGGCCTCTGCAAGCGCTGCGATCATCTGGCCGTTCCAGTCGGTGAGGGTCTTTGCGTCAAGACCGGGCCTGACCCGCTGTTCCCGCACGGTGAGGAGTTTCGCCTTGAGCGGGCCGAGCTCTGCGCGATCGATCACATAGTGCGATTGCTGGGACAGGGTTTGGTGGACGACCGGCTTGCCTTCCCAGCCGTGCGGGCTGGAGAGCGTGAAGTGCTTGAAAAACAAGGCAGAATCGTCGACGAGGGCGGCCTCGATCTCGTCTTGGCTCCAGGTGTAGAACAGTCCTTCCTCGCCGTCGCTGTCGGCATCGAGACTGGCGGCAAAGGCGCCGCCGTCAACGCGCATCTCGCGCAGCAGCCAGCCGATCGTCTCTTCGATTCGGACCCGGAACAACCCGTTGCCGCTTGCGGCATGGGCCCAGTTGCAGAAGCGGATCAGCTGGGCATTGTCGTAAAGCATCTTTTCGAAATGCGGCACCAGCCATTCGGCGTCGGTCGAGTAACGGCTGAGCCCGCCGCCGATATGATCGTAAATGCCGCCGCTGACCATCTGTTCGAGGCTGTTGAGAACGTCGTCGCGATGGCTGGCGTTGCCGTCGCGCAGCCAGGACAGCCACAGCGTTTGCATGAACGGCGCATTGGGGAATTTCGGCGCGCCACGCAAGCCGCCCAGATCGCGGTCGATCATGCCGTCTATGCCCTTGGCAAGCTCAGCCAGCGTGTCGCGATCGAGCCCTGTTCTCGCGTGCAATCCGGCGAGCCGTGCCTGGACATGTGTGGTCAGGCCGTCGGCGCTCTGGTTGAGGCTCGCCCGCTTCTCGCGCCAGGCCTTGTCCACCGCCTCCATCACCTGGATGAAACCGGGGCGGCCATAGCGTGGCTCGCGCGGAAAGTAGGTGCCGCCCCAGAACGGCTTGCCGTCCGGCGTCAGGAACATGGTTAGTGGCCAGCCACCCTGCTCGCCCATCGAGGACAGCGCCGCCATATAGATCTGGTCGATGTCGGGGCGTTCCTCGCGGTCGACCTTGATATTGACGAACAGACGGTTCATGACGGCGGCGACACCATCGTCCTCGAAGCTTTCATGCGCCATGACGTGGCACCAGTGGCAGGCGGCATAGCCGACCGAGAGCAGGATCGGCCTGTCCAGCGCCTTGGCCTCCTCGAGCGAAGCCGGCGACCAGGCCCGCCAGTGGACGGGATTGCCGCTGTGCTGCTGCAAATAGGGGCTGGCTTCTTCAGCAAGCAGGTTTTGCGCGGGCAGCGTCACTGGGCAAACTCGGGTGCGATTGGCTGATGGGCGTAAAGCTAGGGCGGTTCGGTAGAGCGGGCAAATGATTTCAGGCGATTCCATCGTAGCGCTGTCGAGCGGCCGGCTCCCGGCCGGCGTCGCCGTCATCCGTATTTCCGGCCCGCAGACTCGATTCGTAGTCGAAACGATTGCCGGGGGTATTGTTAAGCCCCGCGTCGCGGTCTTGCGCAGATTCAGGGCGCCCGATGGAACCGTGCTCGATAACGGCTTGGTCGTTTTCTTTCCCAATCCGGCCAGTTTCACCGGCGAGGATGTGGCGGAATTCCACGTTCATGGCGGACGCGCCGTGGTGGCCAGGATGCTGGAGACGATTACTGGTTTCGACGGCGTCAGGCACGCGGAACCGGGCGAATTCACGCGCCGCGCCTTTCTCAACGGCAAGGTCGACCTGGTTGAGACCGAGGCCCTGGCGGATCTCGTCAACGCTGAAACCGAGGCGCAGCGGCGTTTTGCTGTCC
>NZ_RZQI01000080.1:0-12003 GCF_003998335.1 Mesorhizobium sp. M7A.F.Ca.CA.002.05.1.1
TTGCCAGACCGATCAGCGTCGCCAGCGCTAGAATGAACACGGCCGCAGCAAAAGCGGAATAGCCGGCGCCGTAAAGCAGCGCGAACAGCACGTTAGACAAGCCGATCACAGCCGGGATCGAAAGGTCGAAGCCGCCGATGACGATCGTCAGGGTCTGGCCGATCGAGGCGATGCCAAGCAGACTGGAAAGCAGCAGAAGCGACAGCAGGCTTATGACGCTGGCATAGCCGGGAATGAAGACGTTTATGACAAAGAAAAGGATGAAGGCGAGGAGAAACGGGGCCAAAGGCCCGGCCACTCGTTGGATGGTCTTGAGGGACAAGTCGGTCAAAGTGCGACTACCATTCATACCCGACGGGTGTGATCCTTTGAAAAGCAATGCCGCGCACGATGCGCAACTCCCTTATGGGTGCCCGCGCTGAACGCGAGCACCCATCGTGGTGCATTTCACTGCGGCTGGGCGTTGGTCGAGACGATCTCAACCTTGGCTCTCGGCTCGCCGCCGGTGAAGAACTGCTCGAAATACGAGTCCGGCACGAGGTGCAGGTCCTTGCCGTTGGCGAAGCAGGTGCTTTGCACGGTCATGGAAGCGTCGTAGTAGTCATTGAAGTTCTCCGCCGTGATGCTGGGCAGCGGCATGAAGATGGTGTTCACCTTCGGTTTTTGCCCGGCCATCATGTGCAGTGCAGGAATGAAGGCGGAATAGGCCATCGGACCGCCATCCTGGACAAAGGTGTTGGCGGTGAGGTTCTTTTCCTTCCAGTAAGCAAGCAGGCTGCAAAGGTTGGTGACTTCGGTGATGATCGGAAGCGCACGGCCCGACTGCTCGAACGCTTGGCCCACGCCAACGCCCATATTGCCTGTCGAGAACACAGCGTGCACAGGCTCAGGATGCGTCGCCAGGAACTTCAGCACCTCGGTTTTGGCCACCGACCCGGTCCACATGCCAAACAGGCTGCCGGCGACCTTAATGTCGGGAAACGCCTCGACGGCCTTCCGGAAACCTGTCTCCTGAGCGACCGTGTTCGCGGTCCCGGGCTGTCCGTTCATGATGAGGGCGGTACCTTTGCCGCCCAATTGCTTGGCGATCCACTCACCTTCGTACTGACCGCGATAGTAGGGATTGGTCGCTACGTTCAGCGCTTCCGGGCAGGTGACCGTCGAGTCGATGGTTACGAAAAGGATGCCCTTGTCGAAAGCCTCCTTGATGCCCGCGCAAAGGCCGGTCGCAGACCCCGGATAGCTCATGATCAGGTCACAGCCCTGCGCGATCTGCGCCTTCAGCTGCGTGAGCTCGAGGTTGATGTCGCCGTTAGAGTTCGTGACGTTGAGTTCGGGTTCAGCGAGGCCTTGATCGGCCAATTGCTTGGTCAGCGCCTTCAGCTCCGCCACAAGGTTGGCGCGCCACGAATTCCCAAGATAGGAATCATTGTGGCAAATCTTCCATGGCGGCGCATGGGGCTTCCAGTTAGCGAACGGATCGGCGACTATATTGGTCGCATACCAGTAGCCGCCGTAGTATTTCTGCGCCTCCTTCGGCACGGCGGCCAGCGCGGCTGCCTGCTCCTCGGCCGTCGGATCGGCCGCGTGACTAGCCGCCAGCCCGACCAACGAAAATGCTGCCGTGCAGGCCGCCACGGTGATCACGCGGGCGAACCGTACGGCTCTGTTCTTCCAGGTAAGCATGCTCTCCTCCCCTTTTTATCATGAGGTTCGCAAACCGCCGGAAGGACGAATCTAACCCTCGCCATGAGGGTCGCTCATAGCAAACGTTAAAGACCCTCCCTGCTGGCCTGTTTGGAACAGAACCCCTGCGATGGTTATAGGAGACACTGACAATTCAGCCGAAGTCGTCGTTGGCTATGCGGCCATCGCCCCAGACGATGTCCATGGGCGCGCTCCGCAGTTGCGACTGTCACTAGGTGAGGCGACTTCCTCAGGGCAAGACGGGCATCTTGTAGTTTGCCAGGAACTCCGACCAGCCTGTATTGATGTGCACTTCCATCGCACCCGTAGCGCCCTCAACATCGCCCCGCTCCAGAGCGGCCAGAAGCGTCACGTGTTCATCGAAAACGCGCGACTGCCTGCCCGGCATCTGGCTCAGCAAGTCGAGCGGATATTTGGCCCAGAGTATGCGCACGAAATCGAGCGTCTGCGCCTGGCCTGCCAGTTCGTATAGCCGGAAGTGGAAGCGAAAATTCTTCTCCTGGCAGGCGGCGCGGTCGCCAGCCCTGGCGGCCATGAGAAGATCGTGGTTGATGGCTTTGAGAACGTACAGATCGTTCGGCGACATGCGCCGCGCAGCTTCCGCGGTCAGGCGCGTTTCAAGCAACTGTCGTAACTGGTAGAGTTCCTCGGCACCTTCGATCAGGAAGGGTGCGACGATCGCGCCGCGATGGGCACTCACCGCCACATAGCCCTGGGCTTCCAGCAGCCGCAGCGCCTCGCGCACCGGCGTGATCGAGACGCCGAGCATCTTGGCGATCTCGGCCTGCTTCAGCTTCTGTCCACGCGCGAGGACACCGACGATGATCTTTTCGCGCAGCACTTCAGCAATCTGATACTCAGCCGTCGTCCGTGATTTCAAAGACCAGTCGCCGCTGTCGTCGGCGAGACTGCGCTTGCTGATCTGTTGCTGCAATGCGTCGAGCGGCTGGTGGTCGGTCATTCCTCATTTCCGAAGCCGACACTCGAAACTGCTGGTCGACCTACATCAGGATTTCCATGTTCGTCCCGTTCCCGCAACCACAATCGAGCGGTTCAGCGTTCGACGGGCATCAGAATATTGATTTCTTCAGCCGGACTCTTGAGATCGGTTGATTTCGGCCTCTTGGCGAGTTGGGATCACGGTGGATTTTTTCCCATCGCGCACCCTAACGGAAGCATGGAGGAGTATCGTCAGTGAGCGACAAGGACCAGTTGGTCATTCCCGTCAAAGCCGTCCGCGATGGCGTCAATAAGGACCCGGAGTTTGCGATTGCCGCCCGCTTCTGGAACGCCCGCATCCGCTTCTACAGCAACGAGGCGGACGAGTATTTCATGGAGATCCGGGATGGCCGCGTCGTGGACTTCCAGCAAGGAAGCGACGGCTACAAGTCGTCGACCATCTATGTCGGCGGGCCGCGGGAAACCTGGCGCGACATCCTGAAGCCGGCGCCGGCGCGCTTCTGCAACGACTTCTTCCCGGCGGCGATCCATCGCGGCATGCGGCTCGGCGGCGATCTGTCGTCGCTCTACGCATATTACAGCGCCTTGCAGCGAATCCTCGCCGTGATGCGCCAGGAGATCAACGGCGTGAAGGCTTGAGGGACGGATGATGGCAAAGTTTGCAAAGATGGAATGCGGCTATCTGTATCTGACCCTGGATGACACCGAGTACCGTATATACCTCGAACAGGCTGGCACCGGCATCCCGGTGCTGCTGCAGCACACGGCAGGCACCGATGCGCGCCAATGGCGGCACCTTCTCGAGGATGAGGAACTCACCCGGTATTTCCGTTTCATCGCGTGGGACTTGCCCTACCATGGCAAGTCGCTGCCTCCCCTCACCCACCGCTATTGGGAGACTGGCTACAAGCTCAAGATGGACTGGTTCCTGCGCTACGTGCTCGAGTTGTCAAAGGCGCTCGAGCTCGACAGACCCGTCTTCATGGGCTGCTCGATGGGTGGGCTGCTGGCGACCGATCTGGCGCTTTACCATCCCGAGCATTTTCGCGCCGCGATCGCGCTTGAGCCTCTTATCAAGAGCCCCGAGCCTGGCACGCTGACAGACTGGTACTGGCACCCAACGACATCCAACGACACACGCGCCGCCTTGCAACACACACAGTGTTCGCCGAGCAGCCCGGAGGTTTACCGCCGCGAGACGATCTGGATGTACAGCCAGGGGGCGCCGTCGGTCTTCCCGGGCGACCTGCACTATTATGTCGAGGAGCATGATCTCACGGATACGGCCAAGTATATCGACACGGCGAAGATCGACCTCTATTTGCTGAATGCCGATTACGACTGGTCGGCGACGGTCGAGGAAGGGCGTCAGCTTGCGTCGATGATACCCGGCTCGAAATGGGTGCATATGCGCGACATGGGCCACTTCCCCATGGCCGAGAACCCGGCGAAGTTCCGGGAGTATATCGTGCCAATCCTCGATGAGATCAGGGCGAAGTCAGCAAAGCGCACCGGCTGATACCGCCCCGGGAGGCCAGCGAAAAACGCAGGAAGCAAAATCGTCGACGCTTTTTCCAACCTGGATTCTGGTTTACTTGACGCTGCCCGCCGTCAGCCCGCCGATCAGCCACCGCTGCGCGAACAGCCCGATCAGATAGACCGGTATAATGCCGGTGAGAGACGCTACCGCCATCTGGCCGAAATTTATCAATCGCTCGCCCTGGAAAAGAGCTATCGCCACCGGCAGCGTTCGGCTGCCTTCGTCATTGCTGAAGGCGGAGGCGAGCAGGAACTCATCATAGGCGAGGATGCCACAAATCAAACCCGTTGCCACGAGGCCTGGCGCCATGACTGGGCCGACGAGGCGAAAGATGATCGTGAAATACCCAGCACCGTCGATCTTTGCCGCTTCGTCGATTTCCACGGGCACCCGTCGCAGGAAGCCTGACAACAGCCAAAAGGCCACCGGCAGGTTGGCTATCCCGTTGACCAGGATAAGGCCAGACAGGCTGTTGAGCAGACCAAGCCGACGCAGAAGCAGAAAAAGCGGAATGAGCGCGACCACCGGCGGCGCCACGTAGGTCGCCAGCGTGAAGGCCGGAAGGAAGCGCCCGCCGACCTTCAACCGCACCATGGCGTACGTGGCTGGAAAGGCGACGGCGAGCGTCAGCAGGCTGCTACAAACCGCGACCAGCAGCGAGTTCGCCAGCAGGCGAAACAGTGGGATGATCTGGAAGGTGTTGATCCAGTTCGCCAGTGTCGGTGCCTGCGGCAGGAAATACCCGGTAAGCACCTGGTCTGGCGTCTTGAAGGAAACCGAGACGAGATACGCAATCGGCAACACAAAGAAGCCGACCATGACCGCGGCACACCCTGTTGCGACCCGGCCCCGCGACTTCCCCCCAGCTTGACTGGAATGGCTCATCCCGACCTCGTTTCGCTGCGTTTGTGAAGCCAGGTGATAGGCAGGGTGACAATACTGACGAGGATGGCGAACACCAGCGTTTGGGCTGCGGCCAGACCGACATCGAACTCCTGCATGGCAGTGCGCCATATGCGGAAGGTGGTGACGGTGGTGCTGAATCCCGGCCCGCCGAATGTCAGACCATAGACGAGGTCGAAGAGCTTGAACGCGATCACGACGCGCAACAGCAAGATGGCAAGCAGCGTCGGCATCAGCATCGGAAGCGTGATCTGCCAGAAGATCGTTCGCGGCGACGCGCCGTCGACACTTGCCGCCTCGAACACCTCGTCTGGCAAGGTCTGGAGCGCCGCATAAGCGAGGATCGCCACGAACGGCGTCCACTGCCAGGTATCGGCGACAGCGACCGAAAGGAAGGCTGCGGGCATGGTGCCGAGGAATGAGACCGGCTGGTCTATGATGCCGGTGCGCAACAGCACGCCGTTGAGCAGGCCGCCGGCGGGCGCAAGGATCAATTTCCAGGCCACGGCCACCATCATGGGCGGCGTCATTAGCGGCAACAGGATAAGGCTGCGCACCCACCTCGCCTGCTTCAGACTTGAATGCAGCATCATCGCGATCGCCAAGCCAAGTGCGAGCTGGATCAATGCGACGGGAATTGCGAAAATCGTCGTCCTCAACAGGGCCGCCTGAAAGTCGCCATCGCGCTGAATGGCGGCAAAGTTGGTCAGAACCGGCCAATGCTGGAACTGCCGCCCCAGCGAGCTCTTCGACAGCGACAACGCAAGCACGTCGAGAAACGGATAGATGGCAAAGGCGGAGAGGCCGAGCAGCAGCGGCGCGACCAGAAGGAACCCTGCCAATCGCGAGCCGCTTACCGTCGCTCCGGCCGATGTGGAAACCGGGTTGCCTCTATCCATTCAGCATTGCAACCCAAGCCGCCTGGGCATCTTTCATAGCCTGCTCGGGGGTCTTGGTATGAGCGAGAACCAATGCAAGTTCGTCAGCCAGGCCTTGCAGCATCTTGGACGCCAGTGCCCCGGTAGGCCAGGCAAGCGCGCCATTTAGTGCCTGGGCGCCAGCAGCCTGAACCTTCGGCGCCGCCGCCTTGTACTGGCTGCTGTCGAGAACCGACGTGAAGATCGGATCGATGCCACTGCCGGGAGTCAGTGTCAGCTTGAGGTTCATTTCCTTGCTGCAGGCAAACTTGACCAGTTCCCAAGCGGCGTCCGGCTGCTTCGAGCCGGCCGAGATCGCCAGGCCGAAACCGGCGTCGAGCGAGCCGCGATGCTGTTTGTTGGCGCCGCCAATCGGCATCTGCACCACGGTCCACTTGTCAACAATCTGCGACATTGCCGGATCCTGTGCGTTGACCCCGAGATCGGTCCAGAACTCGATCATGGCCGCCTTACCGGAGAGGAAGGCCGGCAATCCTTGCTCGAACCCGGTTTCCAGCGGCGTCGGCAGAGCATACGGAGCAACGTTAAGCATGGCCTGGACGGCCGCGATGCTGACTTCCGAATCGAGCAACGGCTTGCCGCTGGCATCGAAGAAATCGCCACCCAGACCAGCCAGCCGGTTGGTGTAGCTGCAGCCTATCATGAAAGGGTTTTTCACACCGAGCAGCGCGGTGCCGAAGATGCCGTTCGCTGTCTCGGCCTCCGTGATGACCTTCGCCGTCGCCAGATATTCGTCCCAAGTCGTGGGCGGCTTCTGGCCGCTCCGTTCCAGGATCTCGGTGTTGACGAACAGCACGTGCGAATCGCCGTCATATGGCACCCCCCAGCGCTTTCCCTTGTACAGTGTGTAGGGATCGTAGATCGACGGCAGGAAGTCCGCAGCGGCATAATCCTTGGCAATGCGGTCGGTAACGTCGACGACCGTGCCGTCTTCGGCGAGCGCGCCGAGCAGACAGTACCAGTAGTCGATGACGTCGTAGACGTTGGATCCGGACTGGACGTCGAGGGTCGCCTTTTGCTGGATCTGGTCGTTGGGAACCGGCAGTACGTTGACCTTCGCGCCGGTCGCCTTGCCGAACTCGTCTGCAACTATGCGTCCACCGGTGACGTGCGGCTGGATCACCATAAGATTGAGTTCGATACCCTTGAGATCGGGCGCGCTCCATGCCTGCCGCGGCATCAGAGCGGCTGCCCCCAGCATTGCTGACGTGCCGAGCAATTGCCGTCGTGTCAGCGACATTTGCTGCATGAGTTCCATCAAGTTACTGCTCTTCATTGCGCATTCCTCCACCAGCCTGCTTCTTAGTCGTTTTAGAAAGAGCCGCCTGGTAGCTCCTATTCCGCCCCGGCGTACGCATGTGGCGGTCAAGCACTTCGCCCTCACGCACCCCAGGCTTCTGCAGCGAAGTCACGAAGCAGCGCGGCGAACCTCGACCGACCGTCCGCGTGCCCGGAAACGGCAACGCCAATGCCGATCGCAGCAGGCGCTCCAAATCGCGCGGGCAACTGGATTGCGATGACGAGGTCGTCCTGGGCACTCAGATCGCGACAAACCGCGAAGCGATCGACGCGGTGCATTCGCAGCTCGTTGACAAGATCCTCCACATTGACCGCATGTGCAGCATCGCCGACGGCGTTCCCGTGCCGGAGAATGCCACGTACGTCATTCTCGTTCTCTGCTAGAAGCAGCATCCTGCCCAGGGCGTCGCTGCCAATCGGCAACTTCATGCCGGGACTCAGGCGATTCGTCCTTGGCTCGGCCGACGGCCAGGAGACATGCACATATTGAACGTGCACCCCATTGCGGACGCCAAGCCGGACATTTGCATTGGCCTCGATGCTCAACGCATCCAACGCCTGCAGCAGGCCGCTGCCCTGGAGAAACGTGTCGTGGACCCAGTTGCTCAACAGCACGGAGCGGACGCTCGGTAGGTATTTCCGCGTCTTGCGATCGCGCGCTATGAAACCTGCACCGCTCATGGCCTGTAGCAGCACGGACGAACTTGACTGGGGGATTTCGAGCGCGCAGGCGATTTCCGAGACCGACAGCGGGCGGCGAAGAGCAGCAAAGAGTTCAATGATTTCGAGCGGGCGCGTCGCCGATCTCAGGATGCTGCGGTTTGGCCGGGCTGGCAGGCGGCCGGCGTGATGACGATCGCATCCGGCCGCGCTCACTTCGGCGTCAGCTGCTTCGTTCAGCATCCCGGTTCGTCCAGAGAAAATTTCGGTAATGCAATGCCATCGGCGATGCGGTCGAACACCACATGGACGCGCGCACCAATCCTGAGGTTCGCCTGCCCGCCGACCAAATTGCTGACGACCAGCGGGCCTTCGTCAAGCCGCACCAGACATGTACGGTAGGGCAAGTCTGCCTCAAAGCCGTCCCAATAGGCGCGATGGAAATCCGCCCAGGACTGCAGCGTGCCTTTTCCGCTCGCCGGTTTCCAGGTCTGGCGGTCATTCAGGCACCGAGGGCAGACCGGCGCTTCGGGAACATGAGCGTCGCCGCACGCATCGCAGGTCTGCAGCGCGTAAATTGACTTGAGCGCATAGTCCCAGAACGGCCTGTTCAAGGGCGTAATCTTGGGCAACGGCTTTGCCTCTACGGATTTCTCGGAAGCGGAAGCGCCATACGCCATGTCAGCCGTCACGCCCGCGTATAAACGATCGTGCGCGTGCATGGTGTTGCTTGCACGTACGTCACGACTTCACAGTCCTCAACCTGCCGATCGCCGCATTCGCCACGCAGTTGGCGCACCGCCTCGACGTTGAGGGCCCAGCCCTGCATATACGAATTGGACAGATGGCCGCCGTCCGTGTTGGTCGGCAGCCGGCCGCCAAGTTTCAACGCTCCGCCCTCGACGAACCGGCCGCCTTCGCCGCGCGGGCAGAAGCCAAGGCCTTCGAGGCTGAACAGCACGGTCGGACTGAAATTGTCGTAACACATCAATGCATCGACATCGGCGGGCTCGACGCCGGCCATGGCGAACGCCTCATCGCCCGATGCCGAGACCTGATCGTGCCAGAAGTCGATGTGAAAATTCTCTATGGACGAGTTTCGATAGGCCTCGCGCCCCGAAAATCCGCTGATCCGAACCGGCGGCTTGGCGAGATCAGCGGCACGCTCGCTTGTCGTGAGAATCAGGCAGACGGCGCCATCGTTGATCAGGCAATAATCGAATAGGCGCAGCGGGGCGACGATCGGACGGGAATTCTCATGGTCGTCGATAGTCATTGCCTCCTTCATCACCGCGCCGGGATTGAGTTGCGCATGGCTGCGGAAGGCGACGGAAACTTCAGCGAGTTGCCGCGTCGTCGTACCGTAAAGCTCCATGTGGCGACGGAACATCATGGCGTGGGCGCCGCCGGGCGAGGTGAACCCCCAAGGGTCCCAATGGCCCGGCATTTCACCTCCGCCGTAGAAGACGCGGCGAGATCGGCCGATGTTGGCGTAAAGCAGCGCGACATATTTCGCCTGGCCGCTCGTCAAGGCGATCGTTGCCTCGATGAGGCCGATGCCCGACATGCGACCATGCCCCGGTAGGGTGATCGTCCAACGCGGATCAAGTCCCAGGACTTCGCCCATCCGGTAGTAGCTCGGAATACGACATGTAAGCAGGCCGTCGACCGCGCCCTTGTCCAGTCCGCAATCTGCAACCGCGTTGCGAAACGCCTCAGCCGCCAGGCCATACTCGTCCATGTCGGGAAAGTTGCCGTACGCCGTCGTGCCGACGCCCACCACCGATACTTTATCTCGAAGCCCAGAAAAGCCTTGCATCGTCCCTCCGTAATGGATGATGCATTTTATTTTATTTTGGTCAAGAGGCTCGGAACCGTTTCAGAGGCCGCGTGTCCCGACATAAATCGAGTAAAGAGACGAGGCAGCGGCTATGAACAGGCGATTGCGCTTGGGCCGCCGAACGTCAGGTTTGTGACGGGTTTCCGGGACCGCAATCTTACCGATTAATTCCCCTCGGGGCTGATGCAGTGAACACCATCAGCCGCGCTTGTCCAGATATTGCCATCGAGGTCCACGCTGAACCCGTCAGGCACCCCGGCATCGATCATGGCGAATGTCCGGCGGTTGCCAAGCCCACCATCGGCCGCTACGTCAAAAGCTAGGATCTCATGTGCGCCACCCAGGCGTGTGCGTCGCGCCTGAGTCGGCAACGAAAAGGATTTTCTCGGTGGGCGAGAAGGCCAGACCATTGGGCTTGTCCAGTTTGTCCGTGGCGATCGCCAGCTTGCCATCGAGGGGATCAAGGCGGAAAACGCAGCGGCGCCCGAGCTCGCTGGAGGCGCGGTTTCCTGTGTAATCGCTGAGAATTCCATAATCCGGGTCGGTAAACCAGATCGAATCATCCGAGCGTACGACGATGTCGTTTGGCGAGTTGAGCCGCTTTCCCTCGTAGCTATCGGCGAGAACGGTCTGCCTCCCGTCAAGTTCGGTGCGGACGACGCGACGATTGCCGCTCTCGCAGGTGGCAGACGCCCTTGGCGGTCCCGGGTGTTGCCATTGGCGTTGCCGGACGGATGGCGAAAGACGACCGGTGGCTGCCCTTTGGCGACAGTAATATTTGCTCTGCTGGAACGTCGCTAAGAAGGAGAATCTCGAGATCCGCAAAACAGACCGGACCCTCCGCCCACAATGCCGGTGTGAAGACGCTCCAATGGCGCATTGGCCACGACATAGCGCCGGAAGCCTTAAAAATTCAGGATCGAAATTTCTTCTGCACTTTTTCCACCACCCAAGGTGAATTGGTTTGACCCCCGCAATTTCTAATTGACAGGCGCCGCTTCTCAATGCCTAATTTTATATAATGCATTATCTTGCCGAGCAAACTCCATAAATGTGGTTGCTCAACATCAACGCTGAGACGGTCCAAACACCCTTCATGACAGCTGCAAGAGTTGAACCCCGGTCGACCGCTCTGGCGTCCGACACCGCCCCCGGAATGCTGTCTGGCCTTCGAGTGATCGAGGTGGCGGACGAGACGGCGGAGTATTGCGGCCTGCCGCTTGCAGGACTCGGCGCCGAGGTGATCAAGATCGAATCAGCAGACGGCAGCCCGACGAGGCGCATCGCCCCGTTCTGTTCTGAGGAGCCCGACCCCGAAAAGTCGCTCTATTTCTGGGCATACAACCGCGGCAAGAAATCCGCCGTCGCCGATCTGGATACCGCAGGCGGTCGCGAGATGTTGGTCCAGCTCCTGGGTACTGCCGACATCCTGCTGGATGCTAGCTGCGGCATGTTGAATGAACAGCTTGGGCTGACCCGCGAAGCCTTGGCGGCGCGGTACCCCTCGCTCGTCATCGCCCGCATGACGCCTTTCGGCGATGACGGCCCTTGGAGTACCTTCAAGGGGTCGGACCTGGTTCATCTGGCGCTCGGCGGCGTCATGATGAATTGCGGCTACGATCCGGATCCATCGGAACAGTACGACCTACCGCCTATCGCACCGCAAATCTGGCATGCCTACCATATTGCCGGTGAGCAACTCATGATTGGCATTCTTGCCGCTCTGATCGAGCGGACCACCTCGGGTCTCGGTCAGGATATCTCCTGTGCCATCCATGAGGCGGTGGCCAAGAGCACCGAGATCGATCTGATGTCATGGGTGATGCGCCGAGCGCCGCTCCATCGTCTGACATGCCGTCATGCCCTGGAGGCAGTGTCGCGTGTCCCCAACATCAGTCACACCAAAGATGGTCGCTGGTACATGACCTGGGGTGTTGGCGCCCGTGACAAGGCCAATCTCGTGCCGTTCCTCGAGCGTTTCGACATGGCTGCGGACCTCGAGGCGCCCACAGCCGATGCGGACTTCAACGCACGCAGCGTCCCGGGCTCGTCGAAGATGGACGACGCCACCTCGCACACGCTGGAAGTGGTTCAGCGTTTCGTCCGCGCCCACACATATGACGCGACGCCCTGGCAAGAAGCTCAGGCAGCGGGAT
>NZ_RZQI01000811.1:0-2691 GCF_003998335.1 Mesorhizobium sp. M7A.F.Ca.CA.002.05.1.1
TAGGGTCCGTCCTGACCGAAGCCGGTGATCGAGCAATAGACGAGGCGCGGGTTGATCTGGCGCAGGCTGTCATAGTCGAGGCCGTATTTCTTCAAGCCGCCGAGCTTGAAGTTCTCGATCAGCACGTCCGAGGTGGCGACCAGCCGGCGCACGGTCTCCGCGCCTTCCGGCGTCGAGAAATCGATGGCGATGGAGCGCTTGCCGCGATTGCAGGAATGGTAATAGGCGGCCGACAGGTTCTCGCCGTCCTTGCCCATGACGAAGGGCGGGCCCCATTTGCGGGTGTCGTCGCCGCCATCGGGGCTCTCGACCTTGATGACATCGGCGCCGAGATCGGCGAGCAACTGCCCGGCCCATGGCCCGGCAAGGATGCGGGCGAGTTCGACGACGCGGACGCCTTTCAGCGGGGGCTCAGCCATGAATCACCGTGATTGCCGCAATCACCGTGATTGCTGCGAAACCAGAGCCTCTATCAAGCCCTGCAACGGCTGTCACGGCTCTTGCAATGGGCCAATCCGTCACGCTTTGAGGACTTCGTCGGCCCAAATGGCGAAATCATCCATGATCATGTCGCGATTCACCTCGTTCAGGCTTTCGTGGCGGGTGTCGGCGTAAACCTTTGAAACCAGATTCGAAAAGCCCATGGCGCGCATGCGGCTGGCAAGATGCGTGATCCCTTTGCCATAATCCGAGGCGGGATCCCTTTCGCCGCCGACGATGCTGATGGGCAGGTCGCGTCGGATACCGGCAAAGCCGGCATCCTTGCCGCCGTTCAGCGCCATGCCGACGACGTCGCGCCACATCGACACCGAAGCATCCCAGCCGCAGAGCGGATCGGCGATGTATTTCGCCACTTCCGCCTCGTCGCGCGACAGCCAGTCGAACAATGTGCGGTGGTTGGGCACCGCCTTGCCCCAAGCCTGGAAGGTGAGCTTCGGCAGCAGACGCGATGGCACGTCGGAGCCGAGCCGCATTCTCTCCCAGGCAAGGACGCCCAGCGCCACCTGCCCGAGCAGGCCTTGAGAGAAATTGCCGTTCCAGATCGCGGCGGCATGGACGCGGGGCGAATGACTTAAAAGGAAATTCAACGCCACGGATGCGCCCATCGAATGACCAAACAGGATGACCGGTCTGTTTGGCTGTTCGCTGGCGATGAGGTCATGGATGGCGCCGATATCGGCGATCACCTTGGCGGGGCCATCCCTGTCGGCAAATCTGCCGAGCGGCGCGTCGGGGGCTTTGGTCGCGCCATGGCCGCGATGATCGTGGACATAGACGTGGAAGCCGCGGGAGCCAAGAAAATCGGCAAAGCGGGCATAGCGCGCTGCGTGCTCGGCCAATCCATGATTGATCTGGACGACGGCGCGTGCCCGGCCGTCGGCCTGCCTGACGAAAAGATTGAGCTCGGCACCGGTCGGCGAGGCAACCACGCGCTGCTGGCTGAATGACATGCCGCCTGGTCCCGCCCTTGCATTATCGTCGTTGGCTTTGTTTGCGCCGGCCCACATTATGCGTCAATCCGGCAAACCCGCTTTTCGCGACGATGTTTCTTGCGTTTGGCCAGCAAAATATCGCAATTCTGACATGGAGACAGCTTCAGTCTGTCGCCCACTTGTCCAGCCGGGGATTTTCCATGCGTAGTGCTGTCATTTTCGGATTGGCCATGCTGGCGGCGTCGCTGGCCGGGGCGGCGCGTGCCGACGTCAAGATGAGCGGCAGCTTCGTCGCCGACGCTGCCTGTCCGGCGACGCAAGCGATCAAGAACGGCAAGAACCCCGGCAATGTCTCGACCGATGCCGGGAAGAGCTACCAGCTGCTTGCCGGCAACAAGGATGCGCCGACGCACT
Source organism: Mesorhizobium sp. M7A.F.Ca.CA.002.05.1.1 (assembly GCF_003998335.1). Classification (NCBI taxonomy): domain Bacteria; kingdom Pseudomonadati; phylum Pseudomonadota; class Alphaproteobacteria; order Hyphomicrobiales; family Phyllobacteriaceae; genus Mesorhizobium; species Mesorhizobium sp. M7A.F.Ca.CA.002.05.1.1. The sequence goes on from NZ_RZQI01000811.1 coordinate 1,848, forward strand.
ACCTTATCCTGGTGCCGGGCGCCGATCCGGAGCGCCGCTGGGTGAAGGTCAGTTGCGGCCATGTTTCCGGCAGCAGCGCGGCGACCGTGCCGGCCGCACCTGACGGCCAAGGCAAGCCGGCGGCGTCGGGAAAACCCGAATACGTCTTCGCGCTGAGCTGGCAGCCGGCGTTTTGCGAGACAAAGTCGAACAAGACCGAATGCAAGGCGCAGAACGCCGGTGATTTCGACGCGACGCATTTCACCTTGCATGGGTTGTGGCCGCAGCCGAACGGCAATTTCTATTGCCAGGCGACGGCGAGCGACAAGGCCAACGACAATCCGGCCCACTGGAAAGACCTGCCGCCGGTCAATCTGGACGCCAACACCCGCACGGAGCTCGATCAGGTGATGCCTGGAACGGCCTCCCACCTCGAGCGGCATGAATGGATCAAGCACGGCACCTGCTACGGCAAGAGCCAGCAGGACTATTTCTCCGACGCGCTCAACCTGATGCGCGCGGTGAACAGCTCGCCGGTGCGCGATCTCTTTGCCAAGAACATCGGCGGCAAGCTGACGGCGGACCAGATTCGCGGCGCTTTCGACACTGCCTTCGGCGCGGGGGCAGGCGACCGGGTGCGTGTGTCCTGTGTCATCGATCCGTCGAGCGGCAGGCGGCTGATCGGCGAACTGACGCTCGGCCTCGCCGGTCCGATCGGCCCGAACAGCGCGCTCAAGGACCTGCTGCTGGCTTCGGTGCCGACCAACAAGGCCGGCTGCCCAACCGGCAATGTCGACGCGATCGGCTTCCAGTAACTCTCAACAGAGGTACCGGACTGTCGCCCTGCCGTGCCCTGGTGCTATGC
>NZ_RZQI01000812.1:0-2690 GCF_003998335.1 Mesorhizobium sp. M7A.F.Ca.CA.002.05.1.1
CGGTCAGTCCATCGGTCACCGCCATTTCGATGGTCTGGGTGACGCTGGCGCGCAGCTGGTCGTTGTAACGCTTGCGGCGCACCTGGGTGCGCAGCCGCGCCGTCAACTCCTGCTGGTCGATCGGCCGCATCAGATAATCATTGATGCCGAGTTCGAGGCCGCGGATGATGCGTTCCTCCTCGCCCTCCTCCGCCAGCAGGATGATCGGCACGAAACGGGTGCGATCGAGCGAGCGCAACTGCGAACAGAGCCTCAGCGGATCGAAATCGGCGAACGCGGTCGAGATCATCACGCATTCATAGGACGTCTCGGCGGCCTGGAAGAAACCGGCATGCGGATCATGTGTGACGTCGAGGTCGGCCCGGTCGCGCAGCATCTTCTGGATGCGCTCAACGGATGATTTGCGCTCGTCGATCAAAAGCACTTTAGGCGTCGTGTCCTCGGATGCGAAATTGCGGCTGAGCAACTCCTCGATGCCGATGTTGCGCGTCGTCGAGGCGCGCAGCCGCAACTCGTCGGTCAGCGACTTCAGGCGAACCAGGCTCTTGACGCGCGTCATAAGCTGCAGGTCGTTGACCGGCTTGGTCAGGAAGTCGTCGGCACCGGCCTCGAGCCCGCGGACGCGGTCGGAGACCTGATCGAGCGCGGTGATCATCACCACCGGAATGTGCGATGTCGCCGGATCGCTCTTCAGCCGCCGACAGACCTCGAAGCCGTCCATATCAGGCATCATCACGTCGAGCAGCACGACATCGACCTTGCCGTTCTCGCAGGTCTCTATCGCATCCGGCCCGTTGGTGGCGGTCAGCACTTCGAAATATTCGGCCAGCAGCCGCACTTCCAGCAGCCGCACATTGGCAGGGATATCGTCGACGACGAGGATCCGAGCAGTCATTTCACAAGGCTCCGGCTCGGCTGAAGGGGCACATCACGCATCGCCCAGATAGGATTTGATGGTTTCGATGAAACGCGGCACCGAGATCGGCTTAGAAATATAAGCCTCGCAGCCGCCCTGGCGGATACGTTCCTCGTCGCCCTTCATGGCGAAGGCGGTCACCGCAATGACCGGGATGACGTGCAGTTCGTCGTCTTCCTTCAGCCATTTGGTCACTTCAAGCCCCGACACTTCAGGCAATTGGATATCCATCAGGATCAGATCCGGCTTGTGCTGGCGCGCCAAATCGAGCGCTTCCAGACCGTTTCGGGTGCGCACGGTCTCGTAACCGCTTGCCTCGATGAGGTCCCGAAAGAGCTTCATATTGAGCTCATTGTCTTCGACGATCATAACCTTCTTCGGCATCGATTTCCCGTCCCGGCTGCCCTTCCGCTTCGAAGGCAACCGTCATGCGCCCATGTCTGAACGCATCAAACCCTGCTTCACTTTACGGCAATATGATTGACGAAACGGAAATCCGCGGCTGGAAAACAGCGCGAATTCCACCTCGTCCCCTGCGCGTCCAAAGGGCGCGCCACGCTCTAATGGCTTGCCGCAAGCAACTCTTGCCATTACTGCGGGAGAGACTCATTCCACACACCGAAGGTAGTGATGGCAAACGCAGCGTCAATGCGCGAAGAAGCGGAATCGATTGCCGTGAAGGCCCTGGGCTTCGTCGCCTCCGATCCGGAGCTTCTGCCGCGCTTTCTGGCAATCACCGGCATAGAGGTCCATTCGATCCGCAAAGCCGCCAGCGAGCCGGGTTTTCTGGCCGGTGTCCTGCAGTTCATCCTCGCCCACGAGCCGACTCTGATGCGCTTTGCCGAGGAAACCGGCACCCCGCCGGCGGCTGTCGGCAAAGCCTTGCGGTCGCTGCCGCTGGGCGACGACAACCACGAGCATTCCATATGAGCGATGATCCGGAAACCGCGCGCCAGATCGAAGAACTGGCAGCCGACGACCGACCCTTGCTTGTCCTCGATGTCGACGATGTCGTGCTCGAATTCATCCGACCGTTTCCGAATTTCCTCAAGGCGCGCGGCTATGGCCTGACGCTGGCCTCGTTCCGGCTGACCGGCAACATCGCAGAGACCGCCAGCGGCCGCCTGATCGAACAGCCCGAAGTCACGGCACTGCTGGCCGATTTCTTTGACGCGCAAGCCGATTGGCAAAACATTACTGACGGCGCGTCAGAAGCCCTGGCAGGGCTTGGCGATCGCGCGGAAATCATCTTGCTGACGGCCATGCCGCACAAACACCGTGCCGTGCGTCGCGTCCATCTCGACGCGCTTGGGCTGAGCTACCCGCTTCTGACCACTGAAATGGCCAAAGGGCCGGCAGTGGCCAAGCTTCGCGGCAAGGCCGGCCGACCGGTGGTCTTCGTCGACGATCAGCCGCACAATCTGGCGTCGGTACGGGAATCGGTCGCCGACGCCGAACTGTTCCACCTGATGGCCGACAATTCGCTGCGCGCATTCCTGCCGCCGGTGACGGACGATGTGGTCGTCGTCCAGGACTGGCACGAGGCAGCGCCCAAGATCGCAAGCGCGCTGGGGCTCTGAACTCCAGCTTCAGGGTTCAGTTCGCACCTGCGCCGCCGCTGTCGTCTCCGCTGTCATCGGCGCCGTCACCATCATCCAGGCTGTCGTCCACGGCCGGATCGGCGGGCTTCAGCATGACGCCATTGACGGTGACCGAGCCATCGGCCTTGGCATTGACGATCCATTCCAGCCGGCCGTCGGGCAGCGTCTTGCCA
>NZ_RZQI01000813.1:0-2689 GCF_003998335.1 Mesorhizobium sp. M7A.F.Ca.CA.002.05.1.1
CCGCTGCTGCCGCGAACGAGCCGAGATCGACGGCCTTGACGAACACAGCCATGCTTTCGAGCCGATCCATATTCGGAACTCCTGGTTTCTACTGTTCTTCTCGTGCAGCCATTTATCCCTGGGCAGCCTAGCTGCATAGCTCATTCGGTCCAGTTGATTTGGAGTATCCCGAATGACACGTGTGGTTCGCTTTCACCAGCATGGCGGCCCTGAGGTTCTGCGCATCGAGGATGCCGAGCTTCCCCCACCGGGCCCGGGCGAAGTTCAAATCCGCGTCAAGGCGCTCGGCCTCAACCGCGCCGACGCGCTGCTGCGCGCGGGTTCCTATATCGAGACGCCGAAGCTGCCCTCGGGGCTTGGTCTCGAAGCGGCGGGTGTCATCGAGGCTATAGGCGACGGCGTGAAGGAATTCGCGCCGGGCGACGGCGTCAGTGCCATCCCGCCGCAATCGATGATCCGCTGGCCGGCCTATGGCGAGCTTGCCACTTATCCCGCGGAACTTATCGTCAAGCACCCGCCGTCGCTCGACTGGCAAACGGCAGCGGCGGTCTGGATGCAGTACCTCACCGCCTATGGCGCGCTGATCGATATCGCTGGGCTGCACAGCGGAGACCACGTGGTGATCACCGCGGCGTCGAGTAGTGTCGGGCTTGCCGCGGTCCAGATCGCCAACAGTGTGGGCGCGACGACGATTGCGGTGACGCGAACATCGGCGAAGATGCGGGCGCTGCTCGAGGCCGGTGCGGCCGAAGTCGTGGCCTCGACGGAGGAAGATCTGGCGGCGCGGTTGAACCAGATCGCCGGGCCGCGAGGCGTGCGCGTCGTGTTCGATGCGGTCGGCGGCCCGATCTTCGAGCCGCTGACGGCGGCCATGTCGCATAGCGGCATCCTCATCGAATATGGCGGACTGAGCCACGCGCCGACACCGTTTCCGCTATTCGCCGTGCTGGCTAAGACACTGACGCTGCGCGGCTACCTCGTCCACGAGATCACCGGCAACCCGGCGAAACTGGAGGCCGCCAAGGCTTTCATCCTCGCAGGACTCGAGACCGGGACTCTAAAGCCGATCATCGATAGGACCTTCGCGTTCGACCAAATCGTCGAGGCACATCGCCACCTGGAGTCGAACGAGCAGTTCGGCAAGATCGTGGTGACGATCTGAAATCGTGGTGACGATTTGAAATCGTGGTCACGGTCTGAGCGAGATGGCGAACAAATCACTCTTGCGGGCAATATCGCCCCTTGAAGGCGCGGCGCTGCATTCCTAATTGTCCCCTGCGGGCCGGGCCCCTCTGACTGTCGCTTTTGGCGACTGTGATGTCGGACCGCTGTAACGGGCCCGTTTTCATCCTTTTCGGTCGAGCGGGTTCCTTCTTTTTTGGTTTGGAGCGCCGTATGACATCTCCTTCTCTCCTTGGTATGACTTGCCCCTCCTGCCGCGTTGCGCTCGTGATGAGCGAACGCCAGGGTATCGAAATCGACTACTGTCCGCAGTGCCGCGGCGTCTGGCTTGATCGGGGAGAACTCGACAAGATCATCGAGCGTTCCGGCAGGGAAGCGGCGCCCGCGCCGCAGCCACAGCCGGCAGCGTTCTCCCAGCCGCAACACGGCCAGGGCCGCGACGACGATTATTCCCGCTCCCACGGCCACCGCTATCCGAAGCGGAAGAAATCATTTTTCGAAGAGTTGTTCGATTGACCGTATAACGCCGGCACCCGGCGACGGCTGAAATTTCCGAAACCGCAGAGACAAAGGTTCATCTCCGATGACTTCCCGTACAAGCCGATTTGCAGCCCTCTTTGCAGGACTGTTCCTGGCGTTTTCGATGGTCGCGATAGACCATGCCGAGGCGCGCCGCGGCGGCAGTTTCGGCAGTCGTGGCATGCGCACGTTCCAATCGGCACCGCCGACCAGGACCGCGCCGGCCCCGACCGCTCCGGTCGAGCGTTCGATGACGCCCAACACCGGTGTGAACAACGCGGCCCGGCAGCCACAGGCCGGCCCGCAGAGGCCCGGCTTCATGAGCGGCTTCGGGGGAACGATGATGCGGGGCCTGCTGCTCGGCGGCCTGATCGGCCTGCTCGTCGGCCAAGGCTTCGGCGGCCTGGCCGGAATGTTCGGTTTCCTGCTTCAGGCCCTGCTCATCGGTGGCGCGATCATGCTGGCTATCCGCTTCTTCCGCTCGCAATCGGCGCGTGGTCCTGCGCCAGCGCTCGCCGGTGTCGGCAATGCCCAGGCTTCGAGATTTGAGAACCGCGCAACGGCAGGGCAGCAGACTGCAGGCTCCTTCACAATTCCCGGCTTTGGCGGTGGTTCGGGCGGAAGCTCTCCGGCCATCGGTTCTGATGAGATCACGCTGGCTCAGACCGACCTCGACGCATTCCAGCAGCTGTTGACCGATGTCCAGGAAGCATTCGGGCGCGAAGACCATGCCGCTCTGCGCCGGGCTGTTACCCCCGAAATGGTATCCTATCTGTCGGAAGAGCTGGCCGACAATGCCCAGAAAGGTCTCAGGAACGAGGTAACGGACATCACGTTGCTGCAGGCCGACGTCGCTGAAAGCTGGCGTGAGGATGACCGCGACTACGCCACGGCCGCATTGCGCTACGAGTCTCGTGACGTGACGCGCGAACGGGCCAGCGGCAAGGTCGTCGCGGGCGACGATGATCATCCGACAGAGACGACCGAG
>NZ_RZQI01000814.1:0-2689 GCF_003998335.1 Mesorhizobium sp. M7A.F.Ca.CA.002.05.1.1
ACGCTGAACCTTCTGACCAACATGCCCTATCCGAAGTCGGGCTATTATTACTCGACCTCGGCCCCGCTGATCTCAGCCGGCAAGATCATCGTCGGCGGCGCGGTCAACGACAATTATTCGACGCAGGAGCCATCCGGCGTCATCCGCGCCTACGACGCTGCCACCGGCGCGCTGGTGTGGAACTGGGATTCCGGCAATCCGGACCAGATAACGCCGCTGCCGGCCGGCCAGACCTATACCGCCAACTCGCCCAACATGTGGTCGACGCCGAGCGCCGACGAGAAGCTCGGCCTGCTCTACGTGCCGCTCGGCAACCAGACGCCGGACCAGCTCGGCGCCGGGCGCAGCGCCAATGTCGAGAAGTTCTCGTCGTCGATCACCGCGCTCGACCTCAACACCGGGCAGGTGCGCTGGGTGCGGCAGACCGTGCACCACGATCTCTGGGACATGGACGTGCCGGCGCAGCCGAGCCTGATCGACATCACCAAACCCGACGGCACGGTGGTGCCGGCGCTGGTCGGGCCGACCAAGCAGGGCGACCTCTATGTGCTCGACCGCCGCACCGGCGAGCCGGTCATTGCGGTCAACGAAGTGCCGGCGCCCGGCGGCGCGATCGAAGGTGACCACACATCGCCAACGCAGCCGGTCTCCGACCTTACCTTCATGCCGAAGCCGCTCACCGGTGCCGACATGTGGGGCCTAACCATGTTCGACCAGTTGGCCTGCCGGATCGAATTCCAGGGCCTGCGCTATGAGGGTCGCTATACGCCGCCTTCCGTCCAGGGCTCGCTGATCTACCCCGGCAACTTCGGCACCTTCAACTGGGGTGGCGTCGCCGTCGACCCGGTCCGGCAGGTGCTGTTCGGCATGCCGACCTATCTGGCGTTCAAGTCGGAGCTCATTCCGCGCGATCAGGTGCCGCCACCGGACGAAGGGCGCGGCAGCGAGCAGGGGCTGAACCGCAACGAGGGCGCGCCCTATGCGGTGGTGATGGGACCGTTCCTGTCGCCGCTCGGCATTCCTTGCCAGGCGCCGCCCTGGGGCTATGTCGCCGGCGCCGATCTCAGGACCGGCAAGATCGCCTACATGCATCGCAACGGCACCGTCTACGATATGACGCCGCTGCCGCTGCCGCTGAAGGTCGGGGTGCCGGGCATTGGCGGGCCGATGATCACCGCTGGCGGCGTCGCCTTCCTGGGGGCGGCGGTCGACGACTATCTGCGCGCCTACGACCTGACATCGGGCAAGCAGCTGTGGCAGGCGCGGCTGCCGGCCGGCGGGCAATCGACGCCGATGACCTATACGGTGGCCGACGGCCGCCAGTTCGTGGTCATCGTCGCCGGCGGCCACGGTTCGGTCGGCACCAAGCCCGGGGACTATGTGATCGCCTACGCGCTGCCGAAGTAGGGGCGCAGGGCGCGCGATCTCTCAGAGGTCGCGCCGCCCATCATCTGTGCCGGTATCTTTTCCCCGCATAGTGACGGGGAAAAGTGCCCGACTGGGCGATGAGGGGCGGCAAATCTTCCGATCGGCCCGATTGTCGATCAGCCAATCCCCAGATGGCCCTTCAGGCTGGGCACCGAGCCGAGCACCTTGTTGGTCAGGTCGGGGCCGGCGGCGGCTTCGGCCTGCTGGATCAGCGTCGCGCCGGCCTTCTGGATCTGCGCCATGTCGAGCCCGGATGCCTTGAGCGCGGCGACGCCGTTGATCAGCGCGCCGGCCTTCTCGCCGAGAACGCCGCCAAGCGCGCCCTGCAACGACGACAAAAAACCGCCGCCGCCGGCCGGAGCGGCAGCCATGACGTCATATTGATGGGCGAGGTCGTCGGCGCCGGGGATCCTGGCGAAGAACGCCGAGGCGCTGGTGCCTTCCGCCTCGTGTTCGAGCACCGAGAAGATGGTGCCGACGACTTTCTCCGTCGTCGCCTGGTCGAGGTCCGCCTTCTGCGAAACGGTGTTGACGATGTCCTGGACGTTCATGGCGTCACTCAGCCCTGGGTTTTCGTGTTGCGGTTCCGCTCAGTGCGGACCCTGATCAACGATCGTCTGCCTGCGTTCAGAACCATCGAGCACAGGGCCAAAGCGGCACTCGCCGAAAGGACGAGCGCGCTGGCGAGGATCGGGGAAGGCATGGTCATGGTCATCGCTTCCTTCTGGGTCTGACGTGTGGGCACACGGCCAAGATACTGGGCGATAGCCACCTTCCCTCACGATTGTGGCAGCGCCAGCAGGATTTATCGCCAATGACCAAAAAGTGATGACACGGCCGCGCATGGCGCCGGCTTTACTGCTCGGGCGCGGCCGGCGCCCTGCGCCCTGAGGCAATCGGCGGCCGCGATGAGTGCTCGACTGGATCATGCCGGCTTGGTCCCTATGTAGCTGGGAATTAAAGCCCGAAGCAGAGGACCTATCCATGACGAAACCCGACGCCAAGCCCGCCATCACCCAGGCGATGATCGACGCCTATGACGAATACACGCATCTGACGCTCGATCGCCGCCGGTTCATGGAGCAGTTGACCCGGCTTGCCGGATCGGGTGCGGCGGCGGCCGCGATCGCGCCGCTTCTGGCGGCAAATTCGGCGCAAGCGGCTGTTGTCGCCGACAACGATCCGCGGGTGAAGGGCGAGGACATCAGCTATCCCGGCAGCAGCGGCGAAATGAAGGGCTACCTGGTCAAGCCGGTGGACA
>NZ_RZQI01000815.1:0-2682 GCF_003998335.1 Mesorhizobium sp. M7A.F.Ca.CA.002.05.1.1
CTGGTGCTGAAGGCGGACCAGGTGCTGGTCGGCACCAACCGCACGCGTCGCCGCTACAATCAGCGGCTGCGCGAGCTCAAGGGCTTCAACGCCGATTATCCGCAGGCCGGCGACAAGCTCGTCTGCCTGCGCAACGATCCGGCCAAGGGCCTGCTCAACGGCTCGCTGTGGAAGGTGATGACCTCGTCGCGCGAGACGGTGAAGCCCGGCATCAACCTTCTGGTGTCGCCGGAAGAGGACGATCCGGATCGCGGCGTCGCCAAGATCAAGCTGCTCAAGGCGGCGTTCGAGGATCCCGATGCCGACATCCCGTGGCAGCAGAAGAAGCGCTTCGACGATTTCGACTATGGCTACGCGCTGACCGTGCACAAGGCGCAGGGCTCGCAGTGGAACGAGATCGTGCTGTTCGATGAAAGCTGGGCCTTCAAGGAAACCCGCCAGCGATGGCTCTACACCGCCATCACGCGGGCGGCCGAGCGGCTGACGATCGTCAGGTAGGGGCGCCGGATGCTGTTGCTCCGATAGGCTGCGCGGCAAGCCATTGCCAGGCGGCGGCCTCGTCCTCCGCCTTGAAGTGCCTGATTTCAACGGGCGGGGAGGACGGCAGAAAGCGTTGTGCGTCCGCTATCCAGTCCGGTTCGCCGATGGTTGCGCAACGGCCGACATGTTTCAATGCATGGATCGCGCCCTGCTTCAGGGTCTCGTCCGCGATGTCGGCCCAGTCGACGCCATCGTGGTCGACGAGGCGCACCAGCACATCGATGCGCGGATGCAGGGCATAGGCTGCCTCCAGCAGCCCGAAAAGATTTTCACCGTCGGCCGCGGAAACGTGCCCGACGACATCGATGGCGAAAAGGTCGTCGCGGCTGGTCTCGATACGGCGAATTGCCGGAACCTCATCGAGAAAATTCATCGGCGCTTTCCTTTCCCGGCTCGTTCATCAGGCTTGGAACACCCGAAACCCCCAGTCTGTTCCCACCAAAGGCATTACTGTTCCCGTCAAAGGCATTATAGGTGGGCGCGTTGAATGATTTCCGAGACCGCCCGCATGCCTGCAAAGCTCTCCGTCAACCTCAATGCCATCGCCATGCTGCGCAACCGGCGCGACCTGCCGTGGCCAAGCGTGACCGGCCTCGGCCGCATTGCGCTGGCGGCCGGGGCGCATGGGCTGACGGTGCATCCGCGCCCCGACGAGCGGCACACAAGACACTCCGATCTGCCTGAGATCCGGTCGCTGATCGACGACGAGTTTCCGCGCGCGGAATTCAACATAGAGGGCTATCCGACCGAGGATTTCCTGTTGCTTGTGGAAAAGCATCAGCCTGAACAGGTGACTTTGGTGCCGGACGATCCGGCCCAGGCGACATCGGACCATGGCTGGAACTTCGCCACCCAGGCCGCGTTCCTTACACCGATCGTCAAACGCTTGAAAAAAGGGGGCTTTCGCGTGTCGCTGTTTTCCGACCCTGATCCCGATTGGGTGGCGGCCGCACGTGACACCGGTGCCGATCGCATCGAGCTCTATACTGGTCCATATGGCAGCTATCACACAGATTCCGCCAAAGCGGCCAAAGAGCTGGAAAGATTGGGAAAAACCGCTGACGCGGCGCTTGCCGCCGGGCTGCAGGTCAATGCCGGGCACGATCTCGTGGTTGGCAATCTGCCGGCGCTGGTCAAGCGCATTCCGGCATTGGCCGAAGTGTCGATCGGACATGGGTTGACAGCCGACGCGTTGGAGTATGGCATGGCCGGCACGGTGGGTCGGTTCCTCAAGGCCTGCGGATGGTAGCGATGGGCAGCCTGGCGCGGCAGGCATGGCAGCCATTACGCGACGGCACTTGATATTGCATCGCAGCAAGCGTAGAGCACCGCGCGCTTATCGGAGTGTCGTCCATGGCCCTTACCAACACTGGTAGTGAGGCAGAACCCGTCGAACAATCGAGCCATTCGGAAGTCGAACAGCACAGCACCAAGGTTCTGATGCTGGGCGCGCTCGGTGTCGTCTATGGGGATATCGGCACCAGCCCGATCTACGCCTTTCGCGAGGCGCTGGTGGCGTCCTCGGGCGGCAATGTCGCCCAGCGCGGCGATATTCTCGGCGTGCTGTCGCTGATCATCTGGTCGCTGACGATCATCGTCACCATCAAATACATCATGTTCGTGCTGCGCGCCGACAACCGCGGCGAGGGCGGCGTGCTGTCGCTGATGGCGCTGGCGCGCGGCAGTTTCCCCAAGCGTTCAGCATTGATGCTCGCTATCGGCATCGTCGGGGCATCGCTTTTCTTCGGTGACGCCGTCATCACACCGGCGATTTCGGTGCTGTCGGCGGTCGAGGGCATGAATGTCGTCACGCCGACCTTCCAGCCCTATGTCGTGCCGCTGACATTGGTCATCCTTGCCATGGTGTTCGCGGTGCAGCGCTTTGGCACGGGCGGGGTGGGATTGGTGTTCGGCCCGGTGACCGCGGTATGGTTCCTGGCCATCGGCCTTTCCGGCCTCAACCACATCATCGCCGATCCGGAAATCCTGTGGGCGGTGAGCCCGCACTATATCGTCGCCTTCCTGATCAATTCGCCCGATGTCGCCTTCGTGACCATCGGCGCCATCTTTCTCGCCGTGACCGGCGCCGAAGCGCTCTATGCCGATCTCGGCCATTTCGGCCGCAAGCCGATCGTGCTGGCC
>NZ_RZQI01000816.1:0-2681 GCF_003998335.1 Mesorhizobium sp. M7A.F.Ca.CA.002.05.1.1
GTATCTCAACAAGGCCGAAAGTGAAGTCACCCGCCATCTGGTGCGCGAGCGCGTGCTCAAGCCGGTCATGCCGGAAACGGCTGGCGGCGGCTCGCCCGATTCGGGCGCGATCCGTGCCGCGCGCGCCAACATCCGCCAGCACATGAAATACACCAACTGGCTGGCCGGCACCCGCCATTGGCTGGCCGGTTCGAGGGTCACCTATGCCGATCTCGCGGCCGCGGCGACGCTGTCGGTGCTCGACTATCTCGGCGAGATCGACTGGCGCGAGCACAGCGCTGCACGCGAATGGTACACGCGGGTCAAGTCGCGGCCCTCCTTCCGGCCGCTTTTGACCGACCGGGTGCGCGGCCTGTCACCGGTGTCGCATTATGCGGACCTCGACTTCTGACGCCGCAAAACTGCGCGCGCTGATCGACGCGGAGGCGCAGCGCGCCGGCTTCGATGCCGTTGCCGTCACCTCCCCCGATGCGATCCCGCTGGCGCCGGCGCGCCTGGCCGAATTCGTCGCCGATGGCTTTCATGGGTCGATGGACTGGATCGCCGAGACGCTTCAACGCCGCAGTGAACCAACAGCCCTCTGGCCGCAGGTGCGCTCGATCATCGTGCTGGCGATGAACTATGGCCCCGACCATGATCCGCGCGGGGTGCTGGCCAAGCGCGACTCCGGCGCGATCTCGGTCTATGCGCAAAACCGCGACTATCACGATGTGATGAAGGGGCGGCTGAAGGAGATCGCCGGCAAGATCGTGGCGCGCGCCGGGGGTGATGTGAAGGTATTCGTCGACACTGCGCCGGTGATGGAAAAGCCGCTGGCCGAGGCCGCCGGGCTCGGCTGGCAAGGCAAGCACACCAATCTGGTCAGCCGCGAGCACGGCTCCTGGCTGTTCCTCGGCACCATCTTCACCACCGCCGAACTCGTGCCCGACCGCGCCGAGATCGACCATTGCGGCTCCTGCCGCGCCTGCCTCGACGCGTGCCCGACCGATGCCTTTCCGGCGCCCTACCGGCTCGATGCGCGGCGCTGCATCTCCTATCTCACCATCGAGAACAAGGGGCCGATTCCGCACGAATTCCGCGAAAAGATCGGCAACCGCATCTATGGCTGCGACGATTGTCTTGCCGCCTGCCCGTGGAACAAATTCGCCCGGGCAGCTTCCGAAGCAAAACTCGTCGCGCGCGATGATTTGCGCGAGCCGCCGCTCGCCGACCTTTTGGGTCTCGATGACGCGGCCTTCCGCGCTTTCTTCTCCGGTTCGCCGATAAAACGCATCGGCCGCGACCGGTTCATCCGCAACGTGCTGATCGCCGCCGGCAATTCCGGCGATGCCTCTCTTGCCGACACTGTGCGCGCCTTGCTGGACGATGCCTCGCCGCTGGTCCGGGGCGCGGCAATATGGGCGCTGGCGCGGCTGGTGCCCGATGCCGAATATTCAGAACGGGCAGCCATCGGCCTGAAAACCGAAAGCGACGAAGCCGTGCGCGACGAATGGCGTCTGGCGCGGCCAACCAGGGCGAATGCATGAGCGAAAAGCAGATATTCATCTTCGGCGCCGGCTATTCCGGCGGGGCTTTTGCTCGGGCTAACAAAGGCGCCGCGACGATCTTCGGCACGACACGCTCGCCGGAAAAATTCGAGACGCTACGGCAGGCCGGTGTCGCGCCGCTTCTGTTCGACGGCGCGATGACCGGCGAAATCGGCGATGCATTGGGAAAAACAACGCATCTGCTGATTTCGGTCGCCCCGGAAGAGGCCGGCGATCCTGTGCTGAATGCCGCCCGCGCGGGAATCCTCACTCAAATGCCGGTGCTTGAATGGATCGGCTATCTCTCCACCGTCGGCGTCTACGGCAATTATGACGGCGCATGGGTCGATGAAACGGCGGAATGCCGGCCGGTGTCGAAGCGCTCGGTGATGCGGGTGGCCGCCGAACGAGACTGGCTGGAGCTGGGCCGCGAGATCGGCCGACCGGGGGCGATCCTGCGCCTGTCCGGCATTTACGGCCCCGGCCGCAACGCGCTGGTCAATCTGGAAAACGGCACTGCAAGGCGGCTGGTCAAGCCGGACCAGGTGTTCAACCGCATCCATTGCGACGACATTGCCGGCGCCCTGTGGCAGCTCATCGAAGGCAATACAGGCGGCATCTTCAACGTCACCGACGACCTGCCGGCGCCGCCGCAGGATGTCGTCGCCTATGCCGCTTCGCTAATGGGTATCGAACCGCCGCCCGAAATTCCCTTCGACGCCGCCCAACTTTCGCCCATGGCGCGGTCCTTCTATGGCGAGAACAAGCGTGTCGCCAACGCGGCGATCAAGGCGGCGGGTTATTCCCTGCGGTTTCCAGACTACCGCGCCGCCTTCGATCATATGTGGGCAAGCGGCGATTGGCGTGACGGCGAAGCGCGCAGCCCGATGAAGCGCTGACGATCGAAGCCGCGGGCGCGGCGTGCTATGATTCGGCCTTGGGATTGCGGTGGAGAACCGGGTTCATGAAGACAGCGATGAGGCTATCTCTAGGCAAAACGCCCCTGTTGGCCGCTGCGCTCGGCCTGCTTGCCGTGCTTGGCTCAGCCGTTCAGCCGGCGACCGCCGAGGAGCGGGCAAAAGACCTGTTCGGCGCCAAGAAACTGCCGGCCGCGACCGCGGCGCGGTCGATTGGCTTCTATTCCAAGGGCTGTTT
>NZ_RZQI01000817.1:0-2674 GCF_003998335.1 Mesorhizobium sp. M7A.F.Ca.CA.002.05.1.1
TGGGACCGGTGCGGCGGTGGTTGCGGGAGCGCCCGCCGTGCTGGTGGCGGGCAGCGTCTGGGTCGACGTCGCCGGCGGAGTGATCGCCGACGGTTCGAGCACGTCCTTTGCGTTGGTGCAGGCGGCAAGAGCCAATGCCACAAGCAATGACACGGTCGTCACATGCGATCGTCTCATTTGCCTTCTAACTCCTTGGCGAAGAACGCCTCCCATTGTGGATTCACTGTACGATCAAGTCGAGATCATGGCGGGACAGCGGCTTGGGCTGGGATTCGGTGGTCAGGTAGGTGCGGCCAAGCGTCATCGCCGTCTCGGTATCGGAGTCCATGATGATCATATGGGCGAACAGCGTCATGTTGGGCGCGATCGGTTCGGGATTGCCCTGGTAGAACATCGGCATGTCCATCCAGGACGGGGTGAAGCGGGCGCCGACCGAATAGCCGCAGGCGTTCAGCCGGTGCTTGGTCAGGCCGTGTGCCTCCATGGTGCGGGCATGCGCATCGAAGACGTCGCCGAAGCTGTTGCCCGGCGTCATCGCCTTTTCGACAGCCAGGAGTGCCGCGCGGGCGGCGTCGAACAATTCCTGATGGCGCTTCGACACCTTGCCGGTCAGCACCGTGCGCATCATCGGTGCGTGGTAGTGGTTGAAGACGCCGGCCCATTCGAGCGTCAGCTGGTCATTTTTGGTGAGCTTGCGGCGGCCGGCCTTGTAGCGGCACAGCAGCGCATCGACGCCGGAGCCGATGATGAATTCGTTGGCCGGATAGTCGCCGCCGCCGGCAAAGATCGCACCCTGCATGGCGGCCAGGATCAGGGCTTCGTCGCCACCTTGCTTGATCAGCGGCAGCGCCGCGTCGAGCGCGTCGTCGGAGAGATTGGCGGCCTTCTCGGCCTTGGCGATCTCGGCCGGACTCTTGAACAGGCGCAGCCGCCCGACAATTCCGGACGCATCGGCGATCTGGCCGAAGGTCTGCAACTGCTCGTCGAGGCGGCGGCCATTGAACGCGGTCAGGCCATGGGTGTCGTATTCGACACCGATGCGGGCGCCGAGCAGGTCGAGTTCGTTGAGCAGATTGCGCAGGTCGACCGCCGGATTGGCGCCATTACGGTCCGTCCACAAGACGATGTTGTCGATAATCGAGGTCTGACGCGCCTGGCGCAGGTCGGCCGAGCGGGTCAGCAGCACCATCGAACCGTCGGCCTTCACCACCAGGCACTGGAAGAAGCAGAAGCCGAACGTGTCGTAGCCGGTCAGCCAGTACATGCTTTCCTGCGCGAACAGCAGGATGGCATCAAGCTTTTTTTCGGCCATCTCGATGATCAGCCGGTCGCGCCGCGCGTCAAATTCAGATCGTTCAAAATGCAGCGCCATTATTCCCTCTCCAAGACGATTGCCGAAACCTGCCGGCCGTAATCGGGCTCCTTGCGATGCGTGGTGCGCCGGTAGGAGTAGAACAGGCCTTCCTCGGCGTAAGTGCAGCGGTCGAGGCCTTCAGCCGTCACGCCGGCCTCGGCCAGCCGGTCAACCGTGTAGCGGTTGAGGTCGAACATGGCATGGCCGGCATTGGCGGACGGCGCGAAATAGAGGATATTTTCGGCATCGGCTTCGACAAAGCGGGCGACGAATTCCGGGCCGACCTCGTAGTTATCAGGGCCGATGGAGGGGCCTAGCACGGCGATGATGTTTTGGCGCCGGGCGCCGAGGCTTTCCATCGCCAGGATGGTGTTTTCGAGCACGCCGGTGAACGCGCCTTTCCAGCCGGCATGCGCGGCGCCGATGATGCGCGCCTCAGCATCCGCGAACAGCACGGGACCGCAATCGGCGGTCGAAGCGCCGATGGCGATGCCCGGCCGGTCGGTGACGATGGCGTCTGCCTTGGGCCGCTCGCCGGCAAAGGGCTCCCTGGCGATGATGACGTCGGGCGAATGGATTTGCCAGGCGGTCAACAGATGGTTCGCCGGCACGCCCATCCAGGCGGCGACGCGGCCGCGGTTCTCTGCGACCAGCGCCTGGTCGTCATTCGATCCGGTGCCGATGTTGAGGCCCTGGTAGATGCCGCCGGAGACACCGCCGATGCGGGTGAAATAGCCGTGGCGGATGCCTTGTGCCTGCGCCTTGTCCAGCAGCGGCGACCGAACGGGATCCGGTTTGGTCTGATTCAGCATGCGGGCGTTGTTGTCCGTGTGGGCGGTTTCGTCAAGAAGAAGGTGCTTGGTCGAGAACAGGCGCTGCAAAGCGCGGACGGGAGATTGGGAGGGGCGGCGGTAAAAAGTCAATCCGCCCCGGCGAAGGGCCGAACCGCCACGCCGCGAGGCAGTACCGCAAGCACCTTGAACAGCTCGCCCATGGCTTGCGGCCCTGCGAGGCGTTCGACGTCGCCGGCGATCCTTTCGCGCGCCGCCTGGCCGGCATCGGCGCCAAGCCGGCCGGCGCGCTCGAGGATGCCCATGCCGAGCAGGAAGTCGCCCTGTGTCGTCAGATGGGCTTCGAGGCCATGTGCACGCACGATCGCGGCCAGGGCGGCGAAATCGACATGGGAGGTGAGGTCGGCCTCACCGGGATTGGCCAGCACATCTTCGTGATCGTGGCTTCGCAAGGCCTGCAGCGTGTCCCCGACACCCGGCTGGAGATGGCCATAGTCGATAAACAGGCCAGCGCCGCCATGCCTGGATA
>NZ_RZQI01000818.1:0-2671 GCF_003998335.1 Mesorhizobium sp. M7A.F.Ca.CA.002.05.1.1
GCCTCAGGTCGATGCGGTGCTGACGCAGGGCGGCGACGGCTATGGCGCGGCGCAGGCATTCAAGGCCGCCAACCGGCCGCTGCCGATCATCATCATGGGCAACCGCCAGGACGAATTGGCGCTGTGGAAGCAGGAGCATGATGCCGGCGGCTACGAAACTTTCTCGCTGGGCGCCACGCCCAGCGTCTCGCAGGTCGCGTTCTGGGTCGCGCAGCAGATCCTGGCCGGCAAGCAGGTGCCGAAATTCGTCGAGGTGCCGCTCCTGCAGATCAATCAGCCTGACCTCGACGCCTGGCTGAAGACGGTTCCCGCAGGCGGCGTTGTCAATGCCGAATATCCGCAGGAGCTAGTGGCCAAGATCATCGACGCCAACGTAAAGAAAGAACCTCTGCCCGGCGTACCCGCGCCGAAATGAGCAGCATGGCCGAATGATGAACGATCCCACGTCGCCCAAAAAGGACGCAGCAGAGAGAGGCGATGCTGACAGCCCTCTTGTCGAGGTAGGCAATGTCCGCAAGAGCTATGATGCCGTGCATGCCTTGGGCGGCGTGGATTTTCATCTGAACCCCGGCGAGGTCGTTGGCCTGGTCGGTCACAACGGCGCCGGCAAGTCGACGCTGATGAACGTGCTGGCCGGCACCATCGAGCGCAGCAGCGGCAGCTTTCGCGTCGGCGGACGTGAGATCGGTGCCTGGAGTGCGGCCAGTGCCCAGCAGGCCGGTCTGCGCTGTATCTTTCAGGAACTGTCGCTCTGCGCCAATTTGACGTCGGCGGAAAACACCCGCATCGTGCACAGGTCCTTGCGTGGGTTGGGCTGGCGGCGGCGCGCGCGCCAGGTAATCGGTCCGGTGCTGGACGAGATCTTCCCTGGCCACGGCATCGACCTCGACAGGAAGGTCGCCGACCTGCCGATCGGCGAGCGACAGATGGTCGAGATCGCTCGCGCCTTCACGCAGACCAGCATCAAATTGCGCGCCGTCATTCTCGATGAGCCAACCTCGGCGCTCGGCCATGAGGCGACGGAGCAACTGCTCACCCACATTCGTCGTGCCGCCGGACGTGGTATCGCCTGCATCCTGATCACCCATCGACTGAACGAGATCCTCGCCGTCTGCGACCGCACCGTCGTCATGGTCGACGGCAAGGTCGTCGCCGAGCGGCCGACCGCCGGCCTGTCGCGCGCCGCGCTTGTCGAATTGATGGGCAGCATCGAGCGGCCCCGCGATCGCTCCGTAGGCAAGGCGTCGTCGGTGCAAGCTCCGGTTATCCGGCATGCCGGCCGCGACACCGCTGATCTGACCATCGAAGTCGGCAAGGGCGAGATCATCGGTTTCGCCGGGCTCGACGGCCACGGCCAGCGCGAGCGGCTGCGCGCGATGTTCTATGCCGCGCGCCGGCAGCGCGAGGCCTTGCCGGGTGCCTATGTTGCCGGCGACCGCGGCTCTGAAGGCGTGTTCTCACTGTGGTCTATCGCCGACAATCTGACCATCCGCAGCCTGAATGCGCTGACGCGGGGCGGCATGATTTCAGGCGCCGCCGCTCGCAAGCTGGCCGAGACCTGGTCGGAGCGGCTCAAGGTAAAGGCGCCTTCGATCGACACGCCGATCATGTCGCTGTCCGGCGGCAACCAGCAGAAGGTGCTGTTCGCTCGTGCGCTGGCGTCGGACGCCGAGGTGATCTTCCTCGACGATCCGATGCGCGGCGTCGATGTCGGCACCAAGCAGGAGGTCTACCGGCTGATCCGCGCGGAGGCCGAGAACGGACGCGCCTTCGTCTGGTACACAACCGAACTCGAAGAGCTGACCAATTGCGAGCGCATCTATGTCTTCCGCGAGGGCCGCGCCGTGACCAGGCTGGAAGATGAGGCCATCGAGACCGGCCGTATCCTGCAGGCGTCGTTCGGAGGCGACCATGTCTGACGCGGCTGCCCGAGTTCCGGCCCGTTCTCCTTCCAATCCGCGTTCGGCCTTGCTCAATGCCATGCAGGTCGGCCTGCCGGCTATCGCGCTGCTGGTTATGCTGGCCATCATCTTCAGCATCCGCCCGGCGGCGATGAGCTATTTCGGCTTCCATCTGCTGTTCAAGCTCTCGGTGCCGCTGGTCTTTGCCGCGCTGGCGCAGATGATGGTGATCATGCTGGGCGACATCGACCTGTCGAACGGCGCCTTTGTCGGGCTGATCACCTGCGTCACGGCGCTCTATCTCGGGGACGCGCCGGCAATCGCGGCGCTGTGCTACATCGTCCTGATCGCCGCCTATGCCGGTTTCGGCCTGCTTATTCATGCCCGGCAATTGCCCTCGATCATCGTGACGCTGGGCATGTCCTTCATCTGGCTCGGCATCGCCGTCATCCTGTTGCCGGCACCGGGTGGCTCGGCACCCGCATGGCTTGCCGCCTTCATGAGCTGGCAGCCGCCTTTGATGCCGCTGTCGATCTGGCTGGCGGCACTGGCGGCGCTCGCCGGCCATCTCGTCATCTCACGCTCCTCCTATGGCGTGGTGCTGCGCGGCGCAGGCGGCAATCCGCGCGCCGTCGAGCGCGCCGGCTGGTCCGTTATCGGCATCCGGGTCGCGGTCTATGCGGTCGCCGGCCTGCTCGCCTGTCTGGCCGGGCTGACGCTGACCGGCCTCACCACATCGGGCGACGCCAATGTCGCGCCGGCCTATACGC
>NZ_RZQI01000819.1:0-2671 GCF_003998335.1 Mesorhizobium sp. M7A.F.Ca.CA.002.05.1.1
CGTCACCTCGGCATAGATCTTGGCGCCGCGCGCCCTGGCATGTTCGAGCTCCTCGAGCACGACAACGCCGGCGCCCTCGCCCATGACGAAGCCGTCGCGGTCGCGATCATAGGGTCGCGACGCCGTTTGCGGCGAATCATTGCGTTCCGTCGACAGTGCCCGGCATGCGGCAAAGCCGGCGATCGACAGCCGCGTCACCGGCGCTTCGGCGCCACCGGCGACCATCACGTCGGCATCGCCCCACATGATCAACCGGGCAGCATCGCCAATGGCGTGCGCGCCGGTCGAACAGGCCGTGACGACGGCATGGTTCGGGCCTTTCAGTCCGTGCCGGATCGAAACCTGCCCGGAGACGAGATTGATGATCTGGCCCGGGATGAAGAAAGGGCTGATGCGGCGCGGGCCGCGCTCCTTGAGGATCATCGCGTTCTCGGCGATGCCCTCGATGCCGCCGATGCCGGAGCCGATCAGGACGCCGGTGGCACACCGCTCTTCATGCGTCTTGGGTTCCCAGCCGGAATCCTTCAGCGCCTCGTCGGCGGCGGCAATCCCGTAAAGGATGAAGTCGCCGATCTTGCGCAGTTCCTTGGGCTCGAGCACGGCCTCGGGATTGAAGGTGGCATTGCTGCCGTCACCACGCGGAATGACGTGGGCGATCTTGCAGGCAAGATCCTCCACCTCGAACTCAGTGATGCGCTTGGCAGCGCTGCGGCCGGTCAGAAGTTCCTTCCAGCTGTGCTCGAAGCCCATGCCGAACGGCGACAGCAACCCAAGGCCCGTGACGACGACACGCCTCATCGCAGGTCCTCCCCGGTGATGACTGCGGAAAGCGTCAGGCCGAAGCCTTGTCGATGTACTTCACGGCATCGCCAACGGTCAGGATGGTCTCAGCCGCATCGTCGGGAATCTCGACGCCGAATTCTTCTTCGAACGCCATGACGAGTTCGACCGTGTCGAGGCTGTCGGCGCCCAGATCATCGATGAAGCTCGCCTGCTCCGTCACTTTGTCGGCATCGACGCCAAGGTGCTCGATGACGATCTTCTTGACGCGCTCTGCGGTGTCACTCATTTGGGCATCCTCGTCTTTTGTTTGTCTGTCTTCGTTAGCGGGCAGAATGCCGCTAATCAAGCTGAAAGATGGTCCTGCCGGAAACGCAACGACTACGGACCGGTTTTTGCCCGAACCGCCGGGTTGCGGGCCGCATTACACGAAAAATAGCTGAGGTCCAAGCCGAAATGGTCTCTTTTCACAACCCGCCGGCGTTGCTGCCGAACCTCGTCAAATCATAGCCATGCCGCCATTTACGTGGATGGTCTGGCCAGTGACGTAGGCGGCTTCGTTGGAGGCGAGATAAGCGACGGCGGACGCGACTTCAACGCTGGTGCCCATGCGCCGCGTCGGGATCGCCGCCATGATCGCCTCTTTCTGCTTGTCGTTGAGCTTGTCGGTCATCGCCGATTCGATGAAGCCCGGGGCGACGCAGTTGACGGTGATGTTGCGGGTGGCGATCTCCTGTGCCAGCGATTTGGAGAAGCCGATCATGCCGGCCTTTGAGGCGCAGTAATTGGTCTGGCCGGGATTGCCGGTGATGCCGACCACCGAGGTGATGTTGATGATGCGGCCATGGCGGCGGCGCATCATCGGGTGGGTGAGTTCGCGGGTCAGCCTGAACACGGCGGTCAGGTTGACCTCGAGCACGCTGTCCCAGTCGGCATCCGACATGCGCACGAACAGGCCGTCCTTGGTGATGCCGGCGTTGTTGACCAGGATGTCGACGCCTTCGAGATCGGCTTCGGCTTTCTGGCCGAGCGCCTTGACCTCCTCACGGTTGGACAAATTGGCCGGGAACAGCTTGACCCGGTCGCCAAGCTCGCTAGCCAGCGCTTCCAGTTTCTCGACGCGGGTGCCATGCAGGCCGACGATCGCGCCCTGCGCATGCAACATCCTGGCGATCGCCTCGCCGATGCCGCCGGATGCGCCGGTGACGAGCGCCTTGCGGCCAGTCAATTCGAACATTTTTGTCTCCTGATTGAGAAGAGAACACCCTTTACAGGGATGGGATCAAATGACGCTTTATGCAAGCGCCGCCATGGCCGCCTCGACGTCAGCCGCGGTGCCGACCGACGCGGTGGCGACATCGCGGTTGATGCGCCGCGCCAATCCTGAAAGCACCTTGCCGGCGCCGATCTCGTAAAGCGTGGTGACGCCGTTTGCGCCGAACCATTCCACCGTCTCGCGCCAACGCACGCGGCCGGTTATCTGTTCGACCAGGCGGCGGGCGATCTCGTCTGGATCGCTGGTCGGGCTGACCGTAACATTGGAGAGGACGGGAACCACCGGCGCGTTCTTTGCCACGCCGGCCAGGGCTTCGCGCATGACGTTCGCGGCCGGCGCCATCAGCGCGGAATGGAAGGGCGCGGACACCTGCAGCATCAGCGCGCGTTTGGCGCCTTTCTCGGTGCACAGTTTCGCGGCCAGTTCGACCGCGGCCTTGGCGCCGGAGATGACCAGTTGGCCACCGCCATTGTCGTTGGCGATCTGGCAGACAGAGCCTTTGGCGGCTTCCGCGCAAGCGGCTTCGACATCGGCATGTTCCAATCCGATGATCGCCGCCATGGCGCCCTCGCCGGCCGGCACCGCCGCCTGCATGGCATTGCCGCGTATGCGCAG
>NZ_RZQI01000820.1:0-2665 GCF_003998335.1 Mesorhizobium sp. M7A.F.Ca.CA.002.05.1.1
CCGATGTGTCGACCAGGAGCGCATCGATGGCATCGAAGTCGATTGGCACTTCCACCTTGTCGGCAGCCTCTGCCGTGTCGGCGGCTACCGTAGCGTCGGCGATATCAGTCGCGTCCGCGTTTCCCTCCACCACGCCGAAACGGGCAGCTTCCAACTCGGCGATGGTAACGAAGTCCTCCGAGGTGAACGGTTCGACCTCGACCCGGCGCAATTCGCTGATATGGCCGAAACAGCCCATGTCGCGGCCCATGTCGCGGGCCAGCGAACGCACATAGGTGCCCTTGCCGCACTCGACCTCGAAAACAGTATGGTCGGCGCCATGCTCGACAACGTCCAGACGGCCGATCTCGATCTCTCGCGCGGGTATGTCGACCGTCGCACCGTCGCGGGCCAGATCA
Organism: Mesorhizobium sp. M7A.F.Ca.CA.002.05.1.1; assembly: GCF_003998335.1. Classification (NCBI taxonomy): domain Bacteria; kingdom Pseudomonadati; phylum Pseudomonadota; class Alphaproteobacteria; order Hyphomicrobiales; family Phyllobacteriaceae; genus Mesorhizobium; species Mesorhizobium sp. M7A.F.Ca.CA.002.05.1.1. Next base: position 399 of record NZ_RZQI01000820.1, read on the forward strand.
TAGGCGCGCTCGCCGGCGATCTTGATGGCCGAGAATTGCGGCGGCGTCTGCATGATGACGCCGGTGTATTTCGGCAGCAGGGCGAGCACCTCGGCTTCCGACGGACGCAGATCGGACTCCTTCGACACCGGACCTTCGAGGTCATCGGTGGAGCGCTCCTGCCCCCATGCGACGGTGAAGCGATAGATCTTGGCGCCGTCCTGCACGTAGGGAACGGTCTTGGTGGCCTCGCCAAGCGCGATCGGCAGCATGCCGGACGCCAGCGGATCGAGCGTGCCGGCATGGCCGGCTTTTTCCGCCTGGAACAGCCATTTGATCTTGGAGACGGCTTCGGTCGAGCCCATGCCGACCGGCTTGTCCAGGATCAGCCAGCCCGAGATCGGCCGGCCCTTCTTCTTGCCGCGGCGCGCCACTATTCGGTGTCCTTGTTGTCGTCTTTGTCCTGGTCCGCGTTTTGCTGGTCCTCAGGACCCAGATCGCGCGCCACTTCCGGCGATTTCAAGAGGTCGTTGATCCTGGCGAAATTGTCGAAGGAGGTGTCGAGCTTGAAGCGAAACTCCGGCATGAATTTCATCTGCCGCAGCGCGCCGGAGACACGGCCACGGATGAATTTCGCATGCTTGTTCAGCGCCTCGACCACCGCATCGGTATCCTTGGCGCCGAGTGGCGAAACGAAAGCGGTAGCGACCTTCAAATCGGGCGACATGCGCACTTCCGAGACCGACACCACGGTGTTCTCGATCAGCGGATCGATGATCTCGCCGCGCTGCAGGGTTTCGGACAGCGCATGGCGCACCTGTTCGGCGACGCGCAGCATGCGCTGGGATGGGCTGGATGTGGTTGGACGGGGCATTTTTCTCTATCCTGAAGCGTGAGGCGCGGGATGGGACCGTGCCGCATGTCTCATATGGGTCGTTCTCAATAGACCTCGGGCGGCGGCCTTTCGGCCACCGCCCGGTATGGACAAGTCACTCGAACTCAGAGTGTCCGGGTCACCATCTCGACGCGGAAGCACTCGATGACGTCGCCGACGCGCATGTCTTCGTAATTCTGGAAGGCCATGCCGCACTCCTGGCCGCCGGGGACTTCCGAAACTTCGTCCTTGAAGCGCTTCAGGGTCTTCAGCGTCCCTTCGTGGATGACGACGTTGTCACGGATCAGGCGCACACCCGCGCCACGCTCGACCTTGCCTTCGGTGACACGGCAGCCGGCGATCTTGCCGACCTTGGTGATGTCGAAGATCTCGAGGATCTGCGCGTTGCCGATGAAGGTCTCGCGACGCTCCGGCGACAGCAGGCCCGACAGAGCCGCCTTCACGTCATCCACGAGGTTGTAGATGATCGAGTAGTAGCGGATCTCGATGCCAGCCGCCGCTGCGGCGGCACGCGCCTGGACGTTGGCGCGGACGTTGAAGCCGATGATCGCGGCACCCGAAGTCTCCGCCAGCGACACGTCGCTTTCGGTGATGGCGCCGGCGCCGGCATGGACGATGCGCGCACGCACTTCGTCGGTGCCGAGTTTGTCGAGTGCGGCGTTGATCGCCTCGATCGAGCCCTGCACGTCGCCCTTGATGACCAGCGGGAATTCCTTCAGCCCGCTTGTCTGCAATTGCGACATCATCTGCTCAAGCGAACCGCGCTGGCCGGCATGCTTGGCAACCGCCTTCTCGCGCGCCAGCCGCTGGCGGTATTCGGTGATCTCGCGGGCACGGGCCTCGTTGTTGACCACGGCGAAGCGATCGCCGGCCTGCGGTGTGCCCTGCAAGCCAAGCACTTCCACCGGCATCGCCGGCGGCGCTTCCTTGATCTGCACGCCACGATCGTTGACCAGCGCACGCACCCGGCCCCATTCGTTGCCGGCAACAAGGATGTCGCCCGGCATCAGCGTGCCGGTCTGCACCAGCACGGTCGCGACGGGGCCACGGCCCTTGTCGAGCTGGGCTTCGATGACGACACCCTCGGCGGTACGATCCGGATTGGCCTTCAGGTCGAGAATTTCGGCCTGCAGCAGGATCGCCTCGAGCAGCTTGTCGAGATTGGTGCCCTTGGTCGCCGACACTTCGACGTCCAGAACTTCACCGCCCATGGATTCGACGAAAACCTCGTGGCGCAGCAGTTCGGAGCGCACTTTCTGCGGATCGGCATCATGCTTGTCGATCTTGTTGATCGCCACGATGATCGGAACGCCGGCCGCCTTGGCATGGCTGATCGATTCGATCGTCTGCGGCATGACGCTGTTGTCGGCGGCAACCACCAGGATGGCAATGT
>NZ_RZQI01000081.1:0-11981 GCF_003998335.1 Mesorhizobium sp. M7A.F.Ca.CA.002.05.1.1
CATGGTCGATGACCGTCGCAACGCCCGCAGTTGTGGCAAGCGTCAGCGACGCGGCCAGTCCCAGTCTTCTTAACAGCTTCATTTCCATCAACCTCCCTTTGGATTTGGCCCTTTCAGGTGCCGGACCAGAGCTTGTGAGAACGTTCTCACAATTGGACAAAAAGTATCACACGCAGGCGCATGGTCATTTCCTTCGCGTCAGCAACCGATTTCCGATGTGGGTCAGGAACTCGCCCCGCAGCACCAGCAGCGCCCCGACGATGATCGCGCCCTCGATGATGGTGCGCCATCCCTCGCTGAGCCCGATGGCCGAGATCATCATGCCGAGCGTGGTCAGAAGGATTGCGCCGCCGACCGTACCGATGAAGGTTCCGCCGCCACCGAGGATCGAGGAGCCGCCGATCACGACGGCGGCTATCGAGGGCAGCATGTAGCTGTCGCCCATCCTGAGCGTCGCGCCGTTAGAGTAGCCGACCAGCATCATGCCGACGAAGCCGGCGCAAACGGCGCTGATCGCATAGGGCATGAGTTCGAGCCGGTTGACGTTGACGCCGGCGATGAGCGCGGCGTTCCTGTTGGTGCCGAGCGCGCGAAGCCGACGTCCTAGCGCGGTGAAGTTCTGCAGCAGCCAGCCGAGCAGGATGAAGGCGAGGGTGAAGTAGATGACCACCGGCACGCCGAGAAACCACGCCTTCATCAGCCATAACAGGGCCGATGGCGAACCGCCGCGCGGCGTGCCGCTAGTATAGCCGAGCGCCGCGGAGGCGATGACGATCGACGTCGCCATCGTCATGATGAAAGGCGGCACCTTTAGCCAGACGATACCGACGCCGCTCACCGCGCCGACCAGGGCACAGATGAGCAGGATGGCCGGCAGCATGTACCAGATGCCGGCGTCGTTCGTGCCGATCCAGTTCGTCGTCAAAACGCCGCCGAGCGTGATGAGCGCGGGTATCGACAGATCCAGTCCGCCGATCAGGATGACAAGCCCCTGCCCAAAGGAAAGGATGATCAGGAAGGATGCAAGGATCAGCACTGTGAGAACCTGGCTCCAGGAGCCGAGCGCCGGGCTGATGAAGCGCGAGCACAACACGAGCACGATGCTCAGTCCGAACACGACAAGTGTGTTCACCGTTTCGCGGTCCAGCTTCTGCCTGCCGCGCTGGTCGGAAGAGGCGTCGAAAGGCATCGCCATGTCCTTATGCGCGTTCACCGGGCGTCGTCCTTCTTGAGCAGGCGCGCCACCGCGTTGCCGAAGACGATCGCGAGCACCAGCACGAAGCCCTGGAAGATGCCGGTGTAGAAAGACGACACACCGCCCGAGAACAGCACTTTCTGCAAAAGCATGAGCGTGCCGGCGCCGAGGATCGAGCCGATAAGGCTGCCGCGGCCACCGCTGAGCGGTGTGCCGCCAAGCGCCACGGCGGCAAAGGTGAGCACCAGGAATGGAGTGCCCGCCGTCGGATTGCCGGTCGCGGTCTGGGCGCTCAGCATGAAGCCGGCGACGCCATAAAGGATGCCAGCGCCGACGAAGGCAGTGATGCGCACGCCCGATACGGCCACGCCGGAGTAACGGGCCGACTGCTCGTCGGCGCCGATCGCATAAAGGCCGATGCCGGTGTTCGTTCGCCGGAAGGCCAGCCACAGCACGGCGGCGGCAACCAGGAACAGACCGGCAATCGGAACGACACCGAAGAGCGTGTCGGTCAAGGTGTAGGTGACAAAGTCGGAGACCATGCCGCCGGGCGCGTCGAGGATGACGAGCGCCAGCCCCTGGCAGATGATCATCGTGCCGAGCGTCGCCGCGATGGTCTGGAGCCCGAGCCTGGCAACCAGAATGCCGTTGATCATGCCGACGATGGCGCCGATCGCGCAGCACATCAGCAGGCTGATCAGCGCTCCGCCCGGGCCGTCGAGCGGATAGACGGCCATCAGCACGTTGGTCAGCGAGACGACGCCCGCGACTGACAGGTCAAAGCCGCGACTGATGACGACCAGCGTCTCGCCCGCCGCCGCCAGCGCCAGCGGCGTCGAATTGTTGACGAGGTCGGTGAATGTGTAGACCGAGAGCGCATCGGGCTGCCAGAACGCGTAGAGCGCGTAGAGCAGGACGTAGATCAGCGCGACGATACCGGTGCCGCTGATGACGGCGCGCCAGAAAGGCGAGCGGCGAGGCGCTGGATTTGCCGCGATCGCGCTCATGCAGCCACTCCCTTCGCCGCACTCCGAGCGTGGCCGATCAGCGCGCCGACGATGGTCTGCTCGTCGATGGCGTCGCCCTGATATTCGGCAAAGATGCGGCCGCCGTAGAGCACGATACAGCGATGCGCGAGATGGACGAGTTCCGGCAGTTCGGATGAATAGAAGAGCACCGAGCCGCCGTCGGCGGCGAATTTGCGAATCGCCTCGTAGATCGACTGCTTGGTGCCGACATCGACCCCGCGCGTGGGATCGAAGAGCAGCAAGGTGCGCGCGCCGGTCATCATGACGCGCGCCAGAAGCGCCTTCTGCTGGTTGCCACCCGAAAGCTCGTCGATCTTGAAATGCAGGTAGCGCTCCTGAAGGTCGACCGCCGCGGCGGTTTTCCTCGCGGCGCGACGCTCGCCGGCGGGCCAGACGATGCCGCCCTGCGCAATGCGGGAAATGATCGGCAGCACCATGTTGCTGGCCGTGGTAAGGCCGCCGAGGATACCTTCCGATTTGCGATCCTCAGGCAGGTAGGCAAGGCCGTTGCCAAAATAGAGCGCGTCGCCTGGGCTGCCGATATGAGCGCGCACGCCGTCGATCTCGATGCTTCCGCCCTTCGCCTTGGCAAGGCCGACCAGTGTCCTGAACAGGTCGCGCTGCCCTTGACCTTCAAGCGCGGCGATGCCGACGATCTCGCCCTGCCTGACATTGAACGACACCTCGTTCAGGATGCCGCCCGAAAGGCCTTTGACGCTCAGCGCGATGGGCGCGGCATCACCTGCTACGGGCAATGTGTTGACCGTTTCACGCGCGCTGCGGCCGACCATCATCTCGAAGATGTTCTCGTCCGAGGCGCCCGAAAGCTCGACGGTGCCGATGCTGCGGCCGTTGCGCAGTATAGTGGCACGCGAGCACAAGCTGCGTACTTCCCCGAGGCGATGGGAAATATAAAGGATTGCGGTCTGCAAGGATTTTTGCCGCCGCACCAGCTCGAACAGCCATTCGACGTCGGCCAGCGCGGCCGTCGGCTCGTCGAGGATCAATAATTTCGAAGCGTGGGTGAAAGCACGGACGATTTCGAGCCGCTGACGGTCCGACAGCGAGAGCACACCCACGGGCGTGTCAGGATCGAAATACGCCAAACCATAATCCTTAAGCGTCTTTCGAGCGGAGGCTATCGCCGTGCGATGCGACGCGAGACCGAGCATGCCCCTGGGCATTTTCGGCAGCATCAGATTCTCGGCGATGCTGAGGTTGGGCAGCAGGCTGAGTTCCTGGAAGGCCGTCGCCACGCCCTGCGCCCGCGCACCGACGATGTCGTGCGGCGCATAGGGCGCGCCAAAGATCGACAGCGATCCGCTGTCCGGCTTCACCACGCCGCTGAGGATCTTGACAAGCGTCGACTTGCCGGCGCCGTTCTCGCCCAGCAGTGCATGGACTTCACCCGGACGCAGGTCAATGGAAACGGAATCGAGCGCGACTGTCGGTCCGTAAGACTTCGCAATCTTGGCGATGCGAACGGCTAGAGGGGTCTCGTCGGTGCTCATCCCTCCTCCCAAGGTAAGGTCGCAACTGCAGTGAGAACGTTCTCTGAGAACGTTCTCACCCTTTCATAAACCGATATTCGTTGTCAACCGGGTATTTGGCGGCCGCATCTCGCTCGACGGCATAGTTTGCGACTTCGCTTCGACATCGACACCGCGGGTCGGCTCATCGAGCAACAGAATTCGGCTGCCGGCATAGACCCAGCGCCCAATCACCACTTTCTGCTGGTTGCCGCCCGACAATGTGCCGACCGGCGTGTCGATCCGCGCCGTCTTGATGCCGATACGACGAATGATATCGCCCGCCGCGTCTGCCATGCGTGATGCCGAGATCACGCCGTTCACCGCCACTCTCGAGAAGTCGGTGGCGACGGTGTTCTCGTCAACGCCGAGTAGCGGCAAGATGCCATCCTCCTTGCGACTTTCAGGCTCATCCCGATTCCGCTTTTGACTCTCTCGCCATACGAGGCACTGGTGATGTTCTTTTGATCGAGCAAGACCGTACCGGCACGCACCGTATCGACCCCACCGATCGCCCCCAGCAGTTCGGTGCGGCCCGAGCCGAGCAGGCCGGCGAAACCCAGCACCTCGCCTCGCCTCGGGATCGAACGAGACACCTGAAAGCTTCGGTGGCACGGCAAGATCGCGCACCGACAACACGTTGTCTCCGCCCCTCGCCTCTCCTTTGCGCCACGAGTTGACCTAGCGCAGCACCGAGAAGCCTTAGGCGCCGGGCGGACCTGGAGGCGCAACCACCGACACCGACATTCGCTGATGGTGGCCATCTGAATTGAGAATTCGTCTCGAAGCAAAACAGCAAGATAATCCGGGTACACAATGAGGCGTGTCCCAGCCCTGATCCCATCAGTGATCCATCGCCTTGACGATCTCTTCAGTCATCTTCTTGGCATCGCCGAGCAGCATCATGGTGCCGTCCTTGTAGAACAGCGTGTTGTCGATGCCGGCATAGCCGGAGCCGAGCGAGCGCTTAACGAACAGGCAGGTGCGGGCCTTGTCGACGTCGAGGATCGGCATGCCGTAGATCGGCGACGACTTGTCGTCGCGCGCGGACGGGTTGGTGACGTCGTTGGCGCCGATGACATAGGCGACATCGGCCTGCGCGAATTCGGAGTTGATGTCCTCGAGTTCGAACACCTCGTCATAGGGCACATTGGCTTCGGCGAGCAGCACGTTCATGTGGCCGGGCATGCGGCCGGCGACCGGGTGGATGGCATATTTGACATCGACGCCATTGGCCTTGAGCTTGTCGGCCATTTCGCGCAGCGCATGCTGCGCCTGGGCAACCGCCATGCCGTAGCCCGGCACGATGATGACTTTCTGGGCGTTCATCATCAGGTAGGCGGCATCGTCGGCGGAACCCTGCTTGACCGTGCGTTCGATGCCGTCATCGGCGGCCGCTGCCGTCTCGCCGCCGAAGCCGCCGAGAATGACCGAGATGAAGCTTCGGTTCATGCCCTTGCACATGATGTAAGACAGGATCGCGCCGGACGAGCCGACCAGTGCACCGGTGATGATCAGCGCCAGATTGCCGAGCGTGAAGCCGAGTGCGGCCGCCGCCCAGCCCGAATAGGAGTTGAGCATCGAGACGACGACCGGCATGTCGGCGCCGCCGATCGGGATGATCAGCAGGATGCCGAGCACCAGCGAGGCCGCAACGATCAACCAGAAGACCAGTTTGGACTCGGTGGTGACCAGCAGCACGATCAGGACGACGAGCGCGATGGCAAGTGCCGCGTTGATGAAGTGGCGGCCGCCGATCATGATCGGCTTGCCGGACATGCGGCCATCGAGCTTCAGGAAGGCGATGACCGAGCCGGTGAAAGTGATGGCGCCGATGGCGACGCCAAGGCTCATCTCGATCAGCGCCTGGGCGTGGATGTCGCCATCCGTGCCGATGCCGAAGCTTTCCGGCGCATAGATGGCGGCGGCCGCCACCATGACGGCAGCGAGGCCGACCAGCGAGTGGAAGGCGGCGACCAGCTGCGGCATCGAGGTCATGGCGATGCGGCGCGCGGTGACGGCGCCGACGCTGCCGCCAATGGCCAGGCCGAGCACGATCAGGCCGAAGCGGCCGGCCGAGGGGGTTGCCAGCGCCAATGTGGTGGCGATGGCGATGCCCATGCCGATCATGCCGTAGAGATTGCCCTGGCGGCTGGTGGTCGGATGCGACAGGCCGCGCAGCGCCATGATGAACAGGACGCCGGAGACGAGGTAGAGGAAGGACGCGAAGTTGGCGTTCATGGCGCTCTACTTGTCCTTCTTCTTGTACATGGCCAGCATGCGCTGGGTGACGAGGAAGCCGCCGAAGATGTTGACCGACACCAGCATCAGCGCGACGAAGCCGAAGCCCGCGGCAATGCCGGAGGCGGCGATGCCGACGGCAAGCAGCGCGCCGACGACGATGACCGAAGAGATGGCGTTGGTGACGGCCATCAGCGGCGTATGCAGTGCGGGGGTCACCGACCAGACGACGTAATAGCCGACGAAGATCGCCAGCACGAAGATGGCGAAGCGGAAGACGAAGGGATCGATGGCACCGCCGGACAGCGCATGCGCGGCATCACCCGCCGCGTCGGCACCACCAGGCGCGGTCGCCAGATTGTGCACTGCCAGCCGAACCGCGGCGGAGGCCTGGTCGAGCTGGTCGAGGGCTTTCTGCAGGGTCTGATCCATCACGCGATCCCTTTCGGCTTCGACGAGGGCGACTTGGATGCGGCCGGTTTCTTGGGCGCGGCTTTCTTGGGCGAAGCGTCGGCAACCATGGTTGTGGCCGGGATCGCCGCCGGTTCGACATAAGGCTGCTGGTCGGGCTTGGCGAAGGACGGATGCACGATCTTGCCGCCGTTAGTCAGCATCGTTGCCTTGACCAGATCGTCGTCCCGGTTGATGGCAAGCGTTTTCGTCGTCTTGTCGACCAGCGTTTCGAGGAAGGCGAAGAGGTTCCGGGCATAAAGCAGCGATGCCGACGCCGCGATGCGGCCGGGCACATTGAGATGGCCGACAATCTTGACGTTGTTGGCGGTGGTGACGACCTTGCCGGCTTCGGCGCCCTCGACATTGCCGCCGCGCTCGACCGCCAGATCGACGAGAACCGAGCCTGGCTTCATCGAGGCGACCATCGCCGCCGATACCAGCTTGGGCGCCGGTCGGCCGGGAATAAGCGCGGTGGTGATAACGATATCCTGCTTGGCGATGTGCTCTGATGTGAGTGCCGCCTGCTTAGCCTGGTATTCCTTCGACATCTCCTTGGCGTAGCCGCCGGCCGTTTCGGCCGCCTTGAATTCCTCGTCCTCGACCGCAAGGAACTTTGCGCCGAGCGAGGCGACCTGTTCCTTGGCGGCAGGGCGAACGTCGGTGGCGGTGACGACCGCACCAAGCCGGCGCGCGGTGGCGATCGCCTGCAGGCCGGCGACACCGACGCCCATGATGAAGACCTTCGCCGCCGGCACCGTGCCGGCCGCCGTCATCATCATCGGCAATGCCCGATCGTATTCCGAAGCGCCGTCGATCACCGCCTGGTAACCGGCAAGATTGGCCTGCGAGGACAAGACGTCCATCGACTGGGCGCGCGTGATGCGTGGCATGAATTCCATCGAGAACGCGGTGACGCCAGCCTTGGCCAGGGCTGCCACAGCGGCATCATTGCCATAGGGATCCATGATGGCAATGACCGCTGTACCGGGTTTGTAGCTCTTCAGCTCGGCATCGCCGGGCCGACGCACCTTCAGCACGACATCGGCCTTGACGACATCGGAAGCCTTGCCGATCGTGGCTCCTGCCTTGGAAAACTCCTCGTCGGGGATGCGCGACCGCGTGCCGGCGCCGGCCTCGACGACGACGTCGAAGCCCAACGCCGCCAGCCGTTTCACCGTATCGGGCGAGGCCGCGACGCGCGGCTCATTGGCATCGAGCTCACGAGGGATGAAAACCGTCTGTCCCACCGCATGATCCTTTCGGCCGGAAGCTATTTCCCGCAAGACGCCGGCCGGCCTCGCGGCGGCGCCGTGGACAAGGTGTCGGAAAATCTATCGGAGGATAAAGGCGCCGACGGCCATAATCAGCACGAACAGGATGGTCGCCGAGAAGAAGCCGCCCGCGAAGAAGCCGAAGGCCATCGCCAGAAGCAGGGCTCCGCAGAAAAGCGATCCGTATTTGGCCAGCGCGAGAAAGCCCGCATAGGTGCGGTCATGCTCGGCATAGTCCATCTTCGCGCCCAGTTCGACAGGACCGGTCGGCGAGTGATCAGCCATAGGAATACCCCTTCGAAGACATCTTTCAGGCACATAGCGAAAAGCCGGGCCGAGAGCAATGGCGCTATTGCCGCACAACAGCGGACAACTGCCTCAAAGAAAGGTTGAAGCCGGCTGCCAACGCGCGACGGAGTCCGATCGCTGGATTCTGATGCTTGATGCGGAAAGATGCTTCGAAAGCAGACGCTTGCGTGGCCTAAGCCGGCGCCCTCAGCCGGCTAGATGCGGAAATAGCCCGAGCAACCCGACGACGATCAGATAGAGCGCGACGATGTAGTTCAACAGCCTTGGCATGACCAGGATCAGCACGCCGGCGATCAGCGAGATAAGCGGGGTGAGCGCAAGTGTGGAAATGGTCATGACGGGTTCCTTTGGCATATCCGTGGATTCGGCGACCAATGGCGAGGACGACAAGGCGCCGAGCCATCAGAACGCGTATCCGGCCGGAAAGCTCCAGTGGTTCTGCGAAACGCCTAATCTCAGGCGGCTTCGCGAAAATATTTGGCAGTCGGCAGGATGGTCAGCGGCGCCAATTCTCCAGCACCAGGTGTCTCGAACAGCATACGCTGCTCCAGAGATGTGGATCGGAAGAATGGAAAGCGCGAGAACGACCGCTCGCGAATGGCAGCGACATTGGCGCGATAGAGCACGACCTTGTAGTTCAGGCCTGGATAGTCGCGCAGCTCGCCGATCTGCTCAGAACAGTAGATACGACGGTAGAAACCCGCATGTTCGGGCCGGATAGTCGAGAGACAGTAAGGTGCGTCGAAGTAGAAGCAGGCCATTCCGGCAAGGCGCAGCGTCAGGTACGGGATCTGCGGATAGACCTTCGACCAGTCTGGGTCGGCAGCAAAGCGGCTCGGATCGGCAAAGTGCGCCCCGGCAGCCAGCATCGGGCGCAGGATGTCGCCGTAGACAGTTGTAGACGGCGATTGCGGCGTGGCCCGGCAGGCATGATGAATGCGCACCGTGGAGACCAGGATGCCGTCAATATAGACGCCGAACTTGGAACAATTTTCAGCTTCGTCGAGCTCGTCATGCACAATATGTTCCGGGTTTTCCGGCACCATATCATTCAAGCGATAGGATTTGTAGCGTAACCTATAGATGTCTTCGAGGTCCTCTCCCTTGTCGCAGCGGCGATATTCCGTCCGCTCAAGCATCGCTGAAACATTGCGGGCGAAACTCGACATGCTGTCGGGCGAATTTTCTTCACCCCCGCCCGCCACATGGCCAAGCGCTTCCAACTGCACATCCATACTCAAACCCTCGTAAGTTTCCGCCGCAGTTCAACCTACGACGGGACCCTGAGATGTAAAAGATGAAAATGGAGCACACGTCGTTTACCGATCATTAACGTTAACGATCCGTAAATTTTTATGAAAAGGCGACATTCTTCCCGGCACCGGTCAGCGGCGTGCGGCTCTCTTGGCTGTATTGATGTCCTTGGCGAAGGGCCATACCGTGTTCGACATGGTCTCGATGCCGGAAGCGCTGAGCGCCGAACCGAACAGGAACCCCTGGACAAGGTCGGGCTTGACCTGCAGCGCCAGTATCTTGAGCTGCTCGAAGGTCTCTACACCCTCGACGGTGACCGAAAGCCCCAGCGGCCGCGATAGGTTGACGATACCCTTGAGCAGCTCGAGCGAACGGGGGTTCTGGGTGACGTCCATCAGGAACGAGCGGTCGATCTTGATCTTGTCGAGCGGCAGTTTGTGCAGATAGCTCAGGCTCGAATAGCCGGTGCCGAAATCGTCGAGCGCGATGCGTACGCCGATCTGCTTCAGCTCCTCGATATACTGGCGCGTCAGCGACTTGTCGTCGAGCAGCGCCGTTTCGGTGACCTCGATCTCGAGCCGGGAGGCGGCGAGGCCGGAGCCGGCCAACGCATCGCGAACCTTCTGGATGACGTCGCGGTTGCGGAAATCCTTGGCCGAGAGATTGACCGAGACGCTGGTCTGGTCCGGCCATTTGGCGCATTCGGCGCAGGCTGCCTGCAGCACGAAGGTGCTGATCTCGGAAATGATGCCCATTTCCTCGGCCAAAGGAATGAAGATGCTGGGCGAGATCGGCCCGAGATCGGGATGATCCCACCGGCACAACGCCTCGCAGCTGGCGATACGCATGGTGCTCATCGCCACGATCGGCTGATAGACCACCCTCAAGCCCTTGCTTTCCACGGCTGTACGCAGGTCCGCCTTCATCAGCTGACGGTTGCGGAAGGCGGCATCCATCGAGGCTTCGAACAGCCGCCAGCTGTTCTTGCCGAGCTCCTTGGCCTTGTAGAGCGCCAGGTCCGCCTTGACGATCATGGCGTCGACATCGGTATCCTTGACCCGTGACAGCACCGCGCCGCCGCTGGCCTGAATGCGCAGCCCGTGACCGGCGACGTCGACTTCCCCTTGCAGGCCGGCGAAAATCTCGTCGAGCTGGCTGGTCAGATGGCTCTCATCCTCGACGCGGTCGAAGAAGATCATGAACTCGTCGCCACCGAAACGGCTGACCGTGATATCTTGCCTGGCAATGGCGGCAAGCCGCTCGGCAACGGCATAGATCAAGCCATCGCCGATCGGATGGCCAAGCGTGTCGTTGACGCTCTTGAAATCGTCGAGGTCGAGCACCGCAAGGCCGCAGAGACGATCGCGATCGCCTGATACCATGGCCTCGCCTACCAGTTCATGGAAATAGGCGCGGTTGGGCAGGCCGGTGAGGTTGTCGTAACGTGCCATGAAGCGGATCTTGTCTTCCGCCTCGACACGGGCGGTGACGTCCTCGAAGGTGATGACGCCCAGTTCCTGGCTGCCTTCGCGAGCCGAGAACTCGTAATGCTGGCCGTTGGCGAGGGAAACCAGCACCTTGCGGTCGCGGCCCTCGCGCAGGGCACGCGTCAGCTGGGCCTCGATGTAGCGGCAATCCTTGGGCGCCAGCATGCCGCCGGCGACACCGCGCATCAACAGACCATGGATCGACCGGCCGAGCAGCGCGTCGGGCGACTTGAGCGACATCAGATGCGCCGCCTCGGCATTGGCCACCGCGACGCGGCCGTCCGGGCCGAGCATGACAAGGCCGTGCGACATGGTGTTGAGCGCTCGGTTGAAGCGCTGGGCGATGCGATTGGCCTTCTTTTCCTCGGACAGGGCGGCGAAAAGCACCTCGCGGACCAGATCGGCGAAGCGCTTGATAGCAAAAAGAAATGGCGCCGAAAGCAGGCCGAGAATGAAGTGATAGGGATCGCCCCGCAGGATGAAGCCCAGCGAGATCGGCCAAGTCATGGTCATAATGAAGATCACGACCATCCTGGGCGAACCATAGTTGCGGCCAGCAATAGACGTGGCGGAGGCAAGCGTCACGCAGACGGCAGCTATTTCCGCGAACGGGTCATAGGCAAGATAGATGCCGACAAAGCAGAAGGCGCCAAGCATGAAGCCATGCATCGAGCCGTACAGTATGTAGTCGTTCTCGCGGCGACGCGCCTCTTCCCAATTTTGAGGCGAAGGAGCGTGGCGATATTTCCTGATGTTGCGAAGACGAAGGAAGGCGACAGCCAGCAGTCCGAGGGTGACGGCGAGATAGGCCGGATCCATGGTTTTCCAGTAAACCAGCACGACCAGCAGGGTTTGGGCAAAGAATCCTATCGAAAGCGTCAACCCGTCGCGAAACAAGGTTTCCACGAACGGAATGTAGACGTCGACCGGAATCTCGTTCTTCTTTATCAGATTCAACGCCTGAATCCCAACCCTGGGGAGCCAAGCAGTGCCACATCCGCCTTAAGAAAGATTTAGAGAGGCCCCGCCGCTCCTGCCGTCAAGCCGGGTGACGTAACGGAAAGCAAGGAAATTGTCGTTCAGGTAAACAAGGCGTATCGATCATTCCGCGGCCTGAAGTTTCGGCCGCGCCAGCGTACTCGACAGGCGTTCGAGCAGCCTTTGGCGTTCGCTCAAGGCCTTGTCGGCGCTGGCTCGACGGACGTGGCCATAGC
>NZ_RZQI01000821.1:0-2659 GCF_003998335.1 Mesorhizobium sp. M7A.F.Ca.CA.002.05.1.1
CGTCGAGGTAGCGTGCCACCGCGAGCGCGAGCCGAGGGTTCGGATTGCGGCTGAAATACAGCTTCATTGGGCACCGACGGTCTGAGCGACCACGCCATAGTCGATCATGGGCGGTCTCTATGCAGCTTCGAAGCCAGCTCGAGCGTCCATGTATCCTGACGGACTGGGCTCGCTTTTCATCATCGTTTTTCGCCAAGCTTCCTGCTCGGCATTTATCAGAGCCAATTCCCAAACACAGGCAACAACAGATCTCTTTACCGTATCCATCGGTTCGGCGGCGGAATACAGCTTCCGATAGATATGCTGACAAAGCACCGAACCTTGTATCCACCAGTGAACCGAGATGGAAACACCCAGCTCGCCAGGATGAATAATCACAAAGCCCATGCCATTGTCGTCACCCTCGTCCACCACACGCGGCAGAACCTCCTGTCGCACGAATGACTGTGCCAGGGTCACCATGGGTCCGTCGACCTTCTTGTTGTCTGCGACGAGGCCATAGACTTTGAGCTTGAGACCGCCAATGTCCCATTGGCCCAAATTCAAAACACCACGTGGATGGTAGATCTCGATTGTTTCAGAATTCACTGGGCTCACTCCAATTCAGCCATTCGCGCACGACGCTGCAGCAGACGTACCTGATAGCTCAGAACACGCTTCGCGGCAGGCTCGATCAACATCACGCTAGGCTTATCGATAAACTCACCATCGAAATCCACCGGGCTTGCAAGGCCATGCCAGGGTTCGATGCAAAGAAATGGCGCGCCGCCGGGTTTGGACCAGATACCCAATTCCTGGAATCCCTGCCACAACATCTCGATCGCGGGACCGCTCTCGGCAGCGTAGCGCACGCTGGAACTGACGGGCCGATCCATGATCACCGCGTCCTCGCCGAAGAGCCTTTCGGAGAGTGCCAGCCTTTTGCCTTCCACAGGCGTCGGTTGTGGCGCTTTCAGCAGCAGGCCGTCCTTCAGGCGGCGGATCGGCGCTTGCTCGGCGGAGGCAAAGGTCAGCTGGTAATCCGTCTTGGCCAGATCCGGAAGCAAAGGCCAATTGAACGCCGGGTGCGCCCCGATCGATGCCGGCAGCGGCTCATCGCCGGTGTTGGTGATGTCGAAGGTCACATCAAGCTGATGGCGGTCCAGCGTGTAAGTCACTGCCAGGCGAAAGGCGAAGGGGTAGTGCGCGCGGGTATCGGCATCGTCGGTGAGCACCAACGTGCAGGATCGTGGTCCCCTCTGCGCCCAGGCGAACGGCTTGTCGCGCGCGAAGCCGTGCTGGGTCATCGGATAGGTCTGGCCGCGATGGCGCAGTTGGTCGCCCTTCAGCCGGCCGACGATTGGAAACAGCACCGGCGAGTGACGCCGCCATTCCGGACCGGCCTGCCACAGAAACTCTGTGCCGTCGGCATCGCGTAGGGAGACAAGTTCGGCGCCCTGCCCGACAACAGTCGCCGAGATGCCGTCACCGTGAAGCGTCAGGCTGTCCTGTTCCATGCGTCCTCGCGGCTATCTGGCGTGGCCGGCAGGCTAGCAAAAGGGGACGTGCGAACTCAAGAGCGGCAGATTTACATCGCGTCTCAGTCAGCCGCGATGAACGATCCACCGCACATGGCAAATGCTGCCTCAAATAAAAAACCGTGGCCGGAGGTTTCCCTCCGGCCACGGTAAGTTGCGAAATGTTGCCTGCTACGGTCCGGATTACTCGCGTTCGCCGGTGAAGTTCAGCAGCAGCTGGAAGATGTTGATGAAGTTCAGATAGAGCGAGAAGGCGCCGAAGACGGCAAGTTTCTGGCGCGATTCCGCGTCGAAATTCTCGGCATACTGTTCTTTGATCGTCTGCGTATCCCAGGCGGTCAGGCCGATGAACACGGCGATGCCGATCACCGAGATGGCGAACTGCAGCGCGGTCGAGCCGAGGAAGATGTTGACGATGCTGGCGATCACCACGCCGATCAGGCCCATGATCAGGAATGACGAGAACTGGGTCAGGTCGCGCTTTGTCGTGTAGCCGTAGAGACTGGTGGCGCCGAACATGGTGGCGGCGATGAAGAAGGTGCGCGCGATGCTGGTTCCGGTGAAGACCAGGAACACAGAGGCGAGCGACAGGCCCATGACCGCGCAGAAGGCCCAGAACATCGCCTGGGCACTCGCCGCCGACATGGTCTGCATTTTGAACGAGAACAGCAAGACGAAGGCGAGCGGTGCCAGCATCACCACCCATTTCAGCGGGCTGGAGAAGATCGGCACGTAGAGCGCCGGCGTCGATGAGATCATGAAGGCGACGAGGCCGGTGACCACCAGGCCGACGCCCATGTAGTTGTAGACGCGCAGCATATGCTGGCGCAGGCCCTCGTCGAAGATGGCTCCGGTTTGGGCGCCGGCGCCGACGCGATATCCCAGATTGGGGGTGTTCATTTGCGTTCTCCTTTGTGGATCGATCAGTAAAGCGTCTTGGCAAGCGTCTCGGCGGCGCGGTCGAGGTCGTGGACCTCGCTTCGTCCGACCACCGCATAGGCGACATCGCCGATCTGGAAATAGGCCGACGAAATGTCGCCCGAGGGCGCTATCGCCGGCTTGACGACGTCGAAGGTTCCGGGCCGGATCGCAAACAGCGACACCAGCCCCATGTCTTTCGTCTCGACCGCCATCTCGACGCT
>NZ_RZQI01000822.1:0-2656 GCF_003998335.1 Mesorhizobium sp. M7A.F.Ca.CA.002.05.1.1
GCGCTTCGGACCATCGCCTTCCATGCGGATGGCGATTTCCTTGATATTCAAGACGATGTCGGTCACGTCCTCGCGCACGCCGGCGATGGACGAGAATTCATGCAGAACGCCGTCGATCTGCACGGCGGTAACAGCCGCACCGCGCAGCGAAGACAGAAGCACGCGGCGCAGCGCGTTGCCCAGCGTCAGGCCAAAGCCACGCTCGAGAGGCTCGGCGACCAGCGTGGTCAGCGTCTTCTTCTTCGACGAGAACTCGATCTTGTTCGGCTTGATCAGTTCCTGCCAATTTTTCTGGATCATGATGCTTTCCTTCCGTTGACCCGCCACCATCCAATCGTGGCGGGCGACCTGGAATGCCGCGGAGGAGCGCCCAAGGGCGCTCGCGCGGCGTTCGGTAAATGCTTAGACGCGACGCTTCTTGCGCGGGCGGCAGCCATTGTGCGGGATCGGCGTCACATCACGGATCGAGGTGATGGTGAAGCCGGCCGCCTGCAGGGCGCGCAATGCCGATTCACGACCGGAGCCGGGTCCGCAGACCTCGACTTCGAGCATGCGCATGCCGTGTTCCTGGGCCTTCTTGGCAACATCCTCGGCAGCCATCTGGGCAGCGAACGGGGTCGACTTGCGCGAACCCTTGAAGCCCTGGGCACCGGCCGACGACCAGGCAATCGAATTGCCCTGCGCGTCGGTGATGGTGATCATCGTGTTGTTGAAGGTCGAATTGACGTGGGCAACGCCCGACGAGATGTTCTTGCGTTCGCGACGGCGAACACGAGCGGCTTCCTTGGCCATGATAGTCCTTTCAGTTGATCTCTACACCGCCGTAATGCCAGCGGCTCCACCTTCGTAAGGAAGTAGGGGAATAGGGCAGTAAGGGAGTAGGGAAAAGTGCGACCCGACTGGCGGGCATTCCCTACTGCCTTACTCCCCTACTCCCTTATTCCCCTAAAAAATTACTTCTTCTTGCCGGCGATCGACTTGGCCGGGCCCTTGCGGGTGCGCGCATTGGTATGCGTGCGCTGGCCGCGGACCGGCAGCGAGCGGCGGTGACGCAGGCCGCGGTAGCAGCCGAGGTCCATGAGCCGCTTGATGTTCATCGAGACTTCGCGGCGCAGGTCGCCTTCAACCTGGTAATCGCGGTCGATGGTTTCGCGGATCTGCAGCACTTCCGCGTCGGTAAGCTGGTTGACGCGGCGCTCGGCCGGGATGCCGACCTTGTCGACGATCTCCTGGGCGAACCGCTTGCCAATGCCGTGAATGTATTGAAGCGCAATGACAACGCGCTTGTTGGTCGGAATGTTGACGCCGGCTATACGAGCCATGTTCTTCCCTTCTCCATGTGGGCCGGCCAACCTCAAAAACGAGGCGGGCACGGCGCTGTCTTAAGTTGCCCCGCGTCCGGTGGAGGCCGGCCCATGCGGGAGTTTCCAGTTCAATGCGGCTGCCTTGCCCTTGCGGACAAGCAAAGCTCATGCCTGATAGGAAGACGGGCCGCCATACCGCAGCGAACCGCCTCCGTCAAGTGCAATCGTTAATTTCCCCGCACTGCGTCCTTGAGCACCGCTTCGATCTGTTCCGTCACGGCGTCGATATCGGCCATGCCGTCGACACTGCGGAGCTTGCCCTTGGCATAGTAGTAGCCAATCAGCGGCGACGTCTTCTTGTAGTATTCCCTCAGGCGCTCTTCGAACACGGTCGGGTTGTCGTCCTTGCGAACGGGAAGGCCGGCGGCCTGCGCCTCGTCGGCGCGCTTGACGATCCGGCCAACCAGGGCCTTGTCGTCGACGACGAGCTCAATGACGGCGTCGAGGCCCTGGGAGCGATCCGACAGCATCTGCTCGACCGCATCCGCCTGCACCAGGGTCCGCGGATAGCCGTCGAGGATGAACCCCTTGGCGCAGTCGGGCTGATCGATACGCTCGGCGACGATCGCGTTGACGATCGCGTCGGACACCAGTTCACCGGCATCCATCACCGCCTTGGCGCGCTTGCCGACTTCGGTGCCTGCCTGGACGGCAGCACGCAGCATGTCGCCCGTCGAGAGCTGGGGTATGCCGTGTTTTTCTACCAGTCTTTGTGCTTGCGTCCCCTTGCCCGCTCCTGGCGGCCCAAGCAATATCAACCTCATCTGGCTTTCTTCCCCCCGCGCAGCTTCGACTTCTTGATCAGGCCTTCATACTGGTGCGCGATCAGGTGGCCCTGAATCTGCGCAACCGTATCGAGCGTGACACTGACCACGATCAGAAGCGATGTGCCACCAAGGTAGAATGGTACGCCAGTCGCCGAGATCAGGAACTCCGGCAACAGGCACACCAGCACCAGATAGATGGCGCCGACGACGGTGATGCGGGTGAGAACGTAATCGATGTAATCGGCGGTGCGCTCGCCCGGACGATAGCCCGGGATGAAGCCCGAATGCTTCTTGAGCTGGTCGGCGGTTTCCTTCGGGTTGAAGACAATCGCAGTGTAGAAGAAGGCGAAGAACGCGATCATCGCCGCATAGAATGCCATATAGAGCGGCTGGCCGTGGCCGAGTGCGGCCAGGATCGTGCTTGCCCAGCCCGGCATGTTGGTCGTCTGCGAGAAGCCCGCGACGGTGGCCGGCAGCAACAGCAGCGACGAGGCGAAGATCGGTGGAATGACGCCCGCCGTATTG
>NZ_RZQI01000823.1:0-2651 GCF_003998335.1 Mesorhizobium sp. M7A.F.Ca.CA.002.05.1.1
GCTGACGCCCATCTCGATGTCGTCGACGACGGAAGGCAGCGTGTAGAGATAGGTGCCGTCCTCGCGCACCAGGACCGGATCGGAAAGCGAAGCCAGATCGACGGTTTCCTCGCCGCGCACCAGGTCGTTCCAGTGGATTTCGGTGCGTTCCGGCTGTTGTGGATCGCCTGAGAAATTGGGGAGGAGAAAACGCCAGTGCGGCTGGCGGCCATCGGCCTGGTACTCGGCGATCTGCTCGTGCGTCAGCGTCAGCGCCTCCCGGCCATAGACCGGCGGCAGGCCGCGCGTGCGGCGCACCTTGCGCCTGAGATCGAGTTCCTCCGGCGTTTCATAGCAGGCATAGAGAACGCCTGCCGCCTTCAACCTCTCGACCGCCGCGTCATAGATATCGAAGCGCCGCGACTGGTACTCGGTGGCGTCGGGAAAAATGCCCAACCAATGCAGGTCGTAGAGGATGGCGTCGGAAAACTCCTGCTTCGAGCGCGCAATGTCGGTGTCGTCGAAGCGCTGGATGAATCGGCCCTTGTTGTTCATGGCAAACAGCCAGTTGAACAGAGCCGTGCGCGCATTGCCGATATGAATGCGGCCGGTCGGCGACGGGGCGAAACGAACGGTAACTGTCATGAACGGGGCGTACCGGATGCTTTTGTGGTTGACAAGACGCGCCCCCGCGCTGGCCGGCAGACATAGAACATGGCGGCTGGAATGAAAAGACCGGACGGTGGACGCCTCCGACTGCGCCCAGGCCGGCGGTGCCCATTTGTGCCGGCAGCTTTTCACGATAGGAATTTTTTCTTGACTCGGTGCCCTCAGCTATGGTACATATTTGGCTATGGTGCTGATTTGCGCCAGCGACCCGCCGCACAGGCGGGTTTTTCGTTTGATGCTCCGTCAGCCAACGCGTCGGCGAAGGCTCCGAAGGAACCCATTAACCCAAGTTTGTAGCGCTTGAAGGCGATCAGCGGCCGAAATCATCGGAACTGAGGCGGGTCCAGCGGTCGCCCACCAATCCACCGATAAAGATGTCGCCGGAGCGGACCGCTTCCGTGACCTCGGCGATCCGCGAGCGGACCATTGTTCCCCCGGCATAGCGGAAGAAGACATTCTTGTAGCCAAAGAGTTGAGGTATGAATTTGGTCTGCGTCTGTCCGGTGATGCCCACACAGCCCATCTCCCATGCGGCGGCGACAAGCGCATCCAGCGTCGCGCCCCAGTGCAATCCGGATGCCTGGATCTGCAACAGGTTCGCCACGCCGCCGGCTTGACCATAGAAGGCATAACAACCGAGCATTTTGCCCGTTTCGTCGTAGGTCCCACCGAAATGAAGGGGGCCGTCGGCCCGCTTCTCGGCCGCCAGCGCAAGCAGCCGTGCAAGTTCCCCATCCTTCCAACTCGGCCGAAGAGCGTAACCAGACAGGAGGGTCGGCAGCTTCTCGGCAAATTGAACGGCATCGATCGGCTCACGATGGGTGCGATGCGACGATGAATGGAGGACCGGTGGCTCGAACCTTTTCTTGGCGAGAGCATCGAATGCTCTTGCGCATGGATCGAGTACAAGGCGAGGCAGGCCAGGCCATTTACGGTGCAGTGCGGCGGCGGCCATCGCCGCCGGCCGGAAAACATATGTCCATCCCAGACAATGCACCGGGAGGAGTTGGTACTTCATCGGGCGCGCGAAGGCCAAGGATGTCCGGTTGGCCGAATCGGTCAGCTGCAGATCGAATTCGCCTTGATGCAAGGCACGCAGCAATTGGGGTCCGGCCGAGCCGTCATCGGTGCCGGGGTCGGCCATGAGCGGCCCGATGATCGCCGCATTCAATGGCGCTCCATTGAGCTCGTAGCGGGCTTTCAGAACGCCGAGGAATCCACCCAGACGACCGTGCCGGTTGATCTGGACAAGAGCGTTGCTTTCCCCGGACTGGCCGGCAGGGTCGAGGTAAATCTCTCTCATATACGCGGCCGTTTCCGCGATCGCGCGATCGAGGAGGTGACGCCGGCGCCGGCGAAACTTCGTCAGGAAGAGTGCGGCGACGCGCTCAAGATCTTCGGCAGCCAGCGGCCGAACCGAGCCATGCTGAGATTCCAGCACTGACGGCGCAGCCAACTTCTCCTCGGCATTTGCAGAAAGATGCATCGTGAAGAACATCCGTGGGTTGCCCTCCATCGGATATATATCAACCAATGGTAGAAACAACGTATCTCGGTCAGTATGATGAACAGAGGTCTCAAGACTTACTATCCGGACAGGGCTTCACAGGCAAATCAAGTCGGCCAGCATCGCTGCGCTGATCGGCGGGTTGGCCGCGGCCTTGCGATCGCATGCCCTGCTCCAGCCCGCTGGGCTGACCGTGCCGGACAGAGGCGGCCTCCGGCCGAAGCTGAAGGCCGCCTCAACTCAGCTCACAAGTCCCTTGGTCAGTTCCAATGCCTGGCGCTCGAACAGGCGGCGGTAGATGCCGCCTTTCAGCCGGATCAGTTCATTATGCGAGCCTTCCTCGACGATGTTGCCGCGATCGAAGACCAGCAGCCGGTCCAGCGCCCTCACCGTCGAAAGCCGGTGCGCGATGACCAGCGTCGTGCGGCCGACCATCAGCCGCTCCATCGCCTGCTGGATCAGCACCTCCGACTCCGAATCGAGGCTCGATGTCGCC
>NZ_RZQI01000824.1:0-2649 GCF_003998335.1 Mesorhizobium sp. M7A.F.Ca.CA.002.05.1.1
AGCGGCGCAAGGCATCGGCAAGGCGAGCGCACTGGCGTTCGCAAAAGCTGGCGCCATCGTCCACGCCACCGACATCAACGAGGCACTGCTGGCGGAACTCGCCAGGACGCCGGGGATCAAGACCCGCAAGCTGGACGTACTCAACGACGAAGCCGTCAACGCCGCCTTTGCCGAGATCGGCGTCGTCGACGTTCTGTTCAATTGCGCCGGTTTCGTCCATTCCGGCTCGATCCTCGAGATGAAGGAAGCCGATCTCGATTTCGCGCTGGATCTCAATGTTCGCGCCATGATCCGCACCAGCCGGGCCGTGCTGCCCGGCATGCTGGAACGCGGCGACGGATCGATCATCAACATGGCCTCGCTGGCCAGTTCAACCAAGGGCGTGCCCAACCGCTTCGTCTATGGCCTGACCAAGGCCGCCGTCATCGGCCTGACCAAGGCGATCGCCGCCGACTATGTCGGCAAGGGTATACGCTGCAACGCCATCTGCCCCGGCACGGTCGAGAGCCCGTCGCTGCAGGACCGCATGCACGCGCAAGGCGACTACGATGCCGCCCGCGCAGCCTTCATCGCCCGCCAGCCGATGGGCCGGCTCGGCACGCCGGAGGAGATCGCGGATCTCGCCGTCTATCTGGCCGGCGCCACCTATACGTCAGGGCAGGCCTACAATATCGATGGCGGCTGGTCGATCTGACTGCGGAAATCTTGCCGAGCCGGACGATCTGGCCCTTTCCCGGCGTTTGACAGGGGATCGAAGAGTCTGAAAATCCCGCGCGCCGGCTATCTTGTATGGCGATCGCGCTTGTCCGTAGTCAGGTCGATGGGTACGGTCCGCCGGTTCCTTGAAGGCGCAATCGCCTTGGCGGAAAGTTTGCAAAAGGCCACGAGGCCGCAATCAGGAGAAGGATTTAGATGAAACTGCTGCGCTATGGCGAGGTGGGAAGCGAACGTCCCGGCCTGCTCGATGCGGATGGAACGATCCGTGATCTCTCCGCTCACGTCACCGATATCGGCGGCAAGACGCTCGACCCGGCATCGCTGGCGGCACTGGCCAAGCTCGATCCGAAGTCGCTGCCGGCGGTTTCCGGCAGCCCGCGCCTTGGCGCCTGCGTTGCCGGCACCGGCAAGTTCATCTGCATCGGCCTCAACTATTCCGACCATGCCGCCGAAACCGGCGCCACCGTGCCGCCGGAGCCGATCATCTTCATGAAGGCAAGCTCGGCCATTGTCGGGCCGGATGACGACGTGCTGATCCCGCGCGGCTCGGAGAAGACCGACTGGGAAGTCGAACTGGCCGTAATCATCGGCAAAACCGCCAAGTATGTCAGCGAGGCCGATGCGCTCGACTATGTTGCCGGCTATAGCGTTGCCCACGACGTCTCCGAGCGCGCCTTCCAGGCCGAGCGGCAGGGCCAGTGGACCAAGGGCAAGAGCTGCGACACGTTCGGCCCGACCGGCCCATGGCTGGTAACCAAGGACGAAGTGGCCGATCCGCAGAACCTCAAA
Source organism: Mesorhizobium sp. M7A.F.Ca.CA.002.05.1.1 (assembly GCF_003998335.1). Classification (NCBI taxonomy): domain Bacteria; kingdom Pseudomonadati; phylum Pseudomonadota; class Alphaproteobacteria; order Hyphomicrobiales; family Phyllobacteriaceae; genus Mesorhizobium; species Mesorhizobium sp. M7A.F.Ca.CA.002.05.1.1. Next base: position 1,507 of record NZ_RZQI01000824.1, read on the forward strand.
ATGTGGCTGACGGTCAACGGCAAGACGATGCAGAACGGCTCGACCAAGACCATGGTCTATGGCGTCAAGTATCTGGTTTCCTATCTCAGCCAGTTCATGTCGCTGCACCCCGGCGACATCATCTCCACCGGCACGCCGCCCGGCGTCGGGCTGGGCATGAAGCCGCCGGTGTTCTTGAAGGCCGGCGATGTGGTGGAGCTGGGAATCGAGGGCCTGGGCCAGCAGAAGCAGACGTTCAAGGCTGATTTGTAGGCACTACATTTCGGGGTCAGCGCTGCCCCCTCATCCGGCCGCTTCGCGGCCACCTTCTCCCCGCTGGGGAGAAGAGGTGAGCGGCGGCGCTGACAATCTCCTCTCCCCTCGGGGAGAGGTCAGCCGAGCGAAGCGGAGGCTGGGTGAGGGGGGTGCGCCGCCGCGCTACTTCAGCACTTTCCCATCCGCACCAAACCGATACGTCTTCCCCGGATCCGGCGTCGCATACAGCGTCGCACCCGGCTCGGCATCATAAACACCGAAAATCCGCACGGTAATCAGACCGGCCTTCTCGCAATCGAGATAAAGGTTGGTGTCGGCGCCGAGGTGCTCGGCGTGCACCACCGTTCCCTTCCAGGCGCCGGATTTCGGATCGACGGTCAAATGTTCCGGCCGCACGCCGATGGTCTTGGCGGTTTCGCCAAGCCTGGCGCCGTCGACGAAATTCATCTTCGGTGAGCCTATGAAGCCGGCGACGAACTCATTTGCCGGCGAATTGTAGAGCTCCATCGGGCCACCGATCTGCTCGATTTTCCCTGCGTTGAGCACCACGATCTTGTCGGCCAGCGTCATCGCCTCGACCTGGTCGTGGGTGACGTAGATCATCGTTGCCTTCAGCCGGCGATGCAGCTGCGCGATCTCCAGCCTTGTGTTGACGCGCAGTGCCGCATCGAGGTTGGACAATGGCTCGTCGAAGAGAAAAAGCTTGGGTTCGCGCACCACGGCGCGGCCGATGGCGACGCGCTGACGCTGGCCGCCGGAGAGTTCGGCCGGCCGCCTTTCGAGATAGGGCTCCAGCGACAGCATCGACGAGGCGATGCCGATGCGGCGCTCGATCTCCGGGGCGGGCGTGCCGGCCTGCTTGAGGCCAAGGCCCATATTGTTCTTCAC
>NZ_RZQI01000825.1:0-2649 GCF_003998335.1 Mesorhizobium sp. M7A.F.Ca.CA.002.05.1.1
CAGCAGGGCCTGTACGAATATGACGCCGTCTCGCGGCTGCGCGACAGCCAGCTTGGCGACGAGCGCTTCAACGACATCAGGAACTACATCAAGCGCGGCAAACTCTGGGAGGCGTTCGCCGCCGGCAGGAAGGTCGTGCTTTTGATCGACGAGATCGACAAGGCCGACATCGAATTCCCCAACGACCTCCTGCAGGAACTCGATCGGATGGAGTTCTTCGTCTACGAGACCGGCGAAACCATCCGCGCCGCCGTCAGGCCGATCGTCATCATCACCTCCAACAACGAGAAGGAGTTGCCGGACGCGTTCCTGCGCCGCTGCTTCTTCCACTACATCCGCTTTCCCGACGTCGATACGCTGCACAGAATCGTCGATGTCCACTATCCCGGCATCAAGCAGAACCTGGTGCGAGCGGCGCTGACCCAGTTCTACGAAATCCGCGACGTGCCCGGCTTGAAGAAGAAGCCGTCGACCTCCGAGGCGCTCGACTGGATAAGGCTGCTGGTCGCCGACGATATCGCGCCGGAAGATCTGCGCGCCGATCCGAAGAACGCCCTGCCCAAGCTGCATGGCGCATTGCTGAAGAACGAGCAGGACGTGCATTTGTTCGAGCGGCTGGCGTTCATGGCACGAAGGCAGCAATAGGTCAGCAGCAGCGCTTTCCCTTCTGTGGACCGTTGCCCGCAGCCGAACAGGCAGGCAGCCTCGGCCAAACCTTCAGAGGAGATGACATGTCTGAGATTATCGTCCGCCCGCTCGCGCAGTCCGACCACGCCGATTGGCGGCGGCTGTGGACCGACTACCTCACCTTCTATGAGACGAAGCTGCCGGAAGAGGTCTATGCCGTCACCTGGAAGCGGCTTTTCACCGAAGGTGAGTTCGAGCCGAAAGGCTTCATCGCCACGCTGGACGGCAAGGCGGTTGGGCTCACCCACTATCTCTACCACCGCTCAGGCTGGTCGGAAAAAAACAACTGCTATCTGCAGGACCTGTTCGCCGACCCTGACGTGCGCGGCAAGGGCATCGGCGCTGCGCTGATCGAGGCGGTGAGACAGGAAGCCGAAAAAGTCGGCGTCAAGAACGTCTACTGGATGACGCACGAGACCAACACCACCGCGCGCAAACTCTACGACCACGTTGCGCGCCGCACCGGCTTCATCGAGTATGATTTGCTGTAGATAGACAATGTTCATCCCCTTTTTCCTCGAACTGAAGGCCGCGCGTGTTCCCGTTTCGCTCAGGGAATATCTGTCGCTGCTGGAGGGGCTGGAAGCCGGGCTGGTCGACTACGACGTCGAAGGCTTTTATTACCTCGCCCGTGCGGCGCTGGTGAAGGACGAGCGCCACATCGACCGCTTCGACCAGGTGTTTGCCCATGTCTTCAAGGGCATCGAAGCACTGGGCGGGCCGGATGCCGTCGATGTCGCCAATATCCCTGAGGAATGGTTGCGCCGCCTCACCGAAAAGCACCTGAGCGATGAAGAGAAAAAACTGGTCGAGGCGCTGGGCGGTTTCGAGAAACTGATGGAAACCTTGAAGCAGCGGCTGCAGGAGCAAAAAGGCCGCCACCAGGGCGGCTCGAAATGGATCGGCACCGGCGGCACCTCGCCTTTCGGCGCCTATGGCTACAATCCCGAAGGTGTGCGTATCGGCCAGCATGAAAGCCGCAACCGCCACGCGGTGAAGGTGTGGGACAGACGTGAGTTCAGGAATTTCGACGATGCCGTCGAACTCGGCACCCGCAACATCAAGATCGCGCTGAAGCGCTTGCGTCGCTGGGTGCGCGAAGGCGCCGAGGAGGAATTCGACCTGCCCGGCACCATCCACGCCACCGCCGAACATGGCTATCTCGACGTGCAGACGCGGCCCGAACGGCGCAACGCGGTGAAGCTTTTGATGTTCTTCGATGTCGGCGGCTCGATGGACGACCACATCAAGAGCGTCGAGGAGCTGTTCTCGGCTGCCCGCGCCGAATTCCGCCAGCTCGAATATTTTTATTTCCACAACTGCCTCTATGAGGGCGTGTGGAAGGACAATCGCCGCAGGCATGCCGAGGTGATTCCGACCTTCGACCTCATCCATAAATACGGTCCGGACTACAAGGTGATCGTCGTCGGCGACGCCTCGATGAGCCCTTACGAGATCGCTCACCCCGGCGGTTCGGTCGAGCACTGGAATCCGGAGGCAGGCAGCGTCTGGCTCGGCCGCCTGCTGCAGCAATGGCCGAACGCGGTATGGCTGAACCCCGAAGACCCCAAGAACTGGGGCTACACCCATTCGATTGCGATGATCCGCGACATCTTCGGCGGCCGCATGTTCCCGCTGACGCTGGCCGGGCTCGAAGGCGCGACCAAGCAGCTTTCAAGGAAGCATTAGTTGTCAGAGGTGCGGAACCATCACCTCAGAGACCATCAATCGTGAAAGTTGGCGCCGCCCCTCACTGTCCTGCCGGACATCTCTCCCCGTAAACGGGGCGAGAGGGCCTGGCCGCAACGCCGGCGCCTTTCTTGCAACGCTGACAATTGGCGAAATCGCGGACGACAGGGCCCCTCGCCCCGTTTACGGGGAGAGGATGCCGGCAGGCAGGTGAGGGGCGGCGCAGACGCCTGAAGAAGGGGGAATTCAACCTTGGAACGTCAGACACTGGGC
>NZ_RZQI01000826.1:0-2649 GCF_003998335.1 Mesorhizobium sp. M7A.F.Ca.CA.002.05.1.1
ACGTGATGCCGGGCACCGCGCGCGCGGCGCTGGAAGAACGCATGCTGGCCTTTGCTTCCGAACGGCGCCTTGCCCACACCAGCGGCCTGCAAGGCGGCGCCACTTTCGAGCGGCAGCTGGCCGACGGCCGCTGGCTGCAGGTCAACGAACTGAAGACCCGGGACGGCGGCATCGTCTCGGTCGGCTCCGACATCACCCAGATCAAGCTGCACCAGGAGAAGCTGGTCGACAGCGAGCGGCGGCTGATGGCAACGATCCATGATCTCAGCCTGGCGCGGCGAGCCGAGGAGGAGCGTTCGCGCGAACTGGTCGACCTCAACCGCAAATACATGAAGGAAACCGAACGGGCCGAAGCGGCGAACCGGGCCAAATCCGAATTCCTGGCCAACATGTCGCATGAGTTGCGCACGCCGCTGAACGCGATCATCGGCTTCTCCGAACTGATGGAGCAAGGGCTGTTCGGCCCACTCGGATCGGAGCGCTACGAGGAATATGCCACCGACATCAACAGCAGCGGCAAATATCTGCTGGGCGTCATCAACGATATTCTCGACATGTCCAAGATCGAGGCTGGCCAGTTCTCTCTGGACCGGGAAGAAATCGACCTCGGCCCGCTGATCAGCGAAACCGTACGCGTCGTTTCGCTGCAGGCGGCGCAAAAGGCCATCACCGTGGAAACGCGCATTGCCGATGCGCTGACGCTGGTCGCCGATCGCCGTGCGATCAAGCAGATCGTCATCAACCTTTTGTCCAATGCGGTGAAGTTCACCGGCCAGGGCGGCCACATATCGGTCAGGGCCCGCAACACATCCGGTGCGCTGGTGCTGACGATCGAGGACAATGGCTGCGGCATCCCCAAGGAGGCGCTCGGCAAGCTCGGACGGCCCTTCGAGCAGGTGCAGAACCAGTTCTCCAAGAGCCATGCCGGGTCTGGCCTTGGCCTTGCCATCTCACGTTCGCTGGCCGAGCTTCAGGGCGGCGCGCTGAAGATCCGGTCGAGCGAAGGTGTCGGCACGATCGTGTCGGTGCGCATTCCGGTGAAGAGGGCCGTGCTGGCGATCAAGGTTGCAGCGTGAGATTTTCCGCCGGCTCTATCTCTTTGCTTGAGCATCGGATTTCCCCAAACAGGGTCTCATTTTTGTCCGATACTCCGAACGACCGCTTCACGGTCATCCCGTACGAAGCAAAAGATCGAAATCCTTCCTGACCTTCTGCGACGTCTCCTTGAGGTGTGCTTCCAGCACACCGAAATCCGGCAGGTCGGTCACCGCCAGAAGCAGATCCGAAAGCCCCGGCGGAACGTCGTCGCGCTCGAAGGCTCCCGTGAGGCACAACCGCGTCATCTGGGTCAGCGCCAGATAGAGCGCGTAGGCATCGCCAAGCTCCTGCCTCACCCCGGCAGCCGCGAAGCCCGGTGCCAGGCGCGACAGGATCTCGGCGGTGCCGGTGGCGCGGCGCCCGGTCTCGACTTGCCCGGTAATGACGGCCACCTGGGCGATGAATTCGAGATCGATGAGGCCGCCGGGAATAAGCTTGATGTCCCAGAGATCGCGCGGCGGCTTTTCCTTCTCGATCATGGCCCGCATGTCCGCAGCCTCGGCCATCACCTTTGCAGCATCGCGCGGCTGGCCAAGTACAGCCGCTACTTCCGCTTCAACCTCGCCGCACAGGCTAGCGTCACCGGCTATGGCGCGCGCGCGGGCCAGCGCCATGTGCTCCCAGGTCCAGGCTTCCTGGCGCTGGTATTTCTTGAAGGCATCGATATGGGTGGCCACCGGTCCCTTGTTGCCGGACGGCCGCAGGCGCAGGTCGAGTTCGTAGAGCACCCCCTCCGCCGTCGGCGCGGACACCGCCGCGATCAGCCTTTGCGTCATGCGGGTGTAGTAATGCGAAGGTGCCAGCGGCTTGTCGCCATCGGACTCTTCGGCATCCGACGCGTGGTCGTAGAGCAGGATCAGGTCGACATCCGATCCGGCGGTCAGCTCGCGGCTGCCAAGCTTGCCCATACCGAGCAGCGCAACCACGCCGCCGGCAATGGTGCCGTGGCGTGCCGCGAATTCGGCCGTCACCGCCTGCAACGCAGCCTCGATGGTGAGATCCGCCAGATCGGAAAAGGCGCGGCCGGCCCGCGCCGGATCGATCGAGCCGGCGAGCAGCCGGACACCGATCAGGAATTTCTGCTCGGAGGCAAAAATGCGCAGCCGGTCGAGCACATCCTCGTAAAGCCGGTCGCCCTCGACGAAGGCGGAAAGCCGCGCCGACAGATAGGCGCGGTCGGGTAATTCGGTGAGCATGGCCGGGTCGAGCAAACCATCGAAGACATGCGGCCTGCGGGTGATGATCGCCGCCAGCCGGGGGGCGGCCCCCATGATCGTCGCCAGAAGCTTCAGCAGGGCAGGATTGGACTGCAGCAGGGAGAACAGCTGGATGCCAGCCGGCAGGCCGGCGAGAAACTCGTCGAAGCGCATCAGAGCTTCGTCGGCCCGGCGCGTCTGGCCGAAGGCGCGCAGCAGCGCCGGCGTCAGTTCCGTCAGCCGCTCGCGTGCCTCCGCCGACTGGGTGAGGCGATAGCGGCCGAAATGCCAGCCACGGATGACGCGGCAGATGTCGCTTGGCCGCTGAAAACCGAGCCCGTGCAAGGTCTGCAGC
>NZ_RZQI01000827.1:0-2648 GCF_003998335.1 Mesorhizobium sp. M7A.F.Ca.CA.002.05.1.1
GTGCTAACGTTTGTCCAATCGGTCAAAAATTTGCGTAGCATGAAAACGCGGCAAAGACCAAGCGTTGGGCGCACCGAAACAGATTACAAGGGGAAGTCCTGGTCATGTCCAACCGGCTGAAAGTCACGCCGAACGATCTCAGCGCATTCTGGATGCCGTTCACGGCAAACCGGCAGTTCAAGCAGGCGCCGCGCATGATGGTGTCCGCCAAGGACATGCATTACACGACCAGCGACGGCCGCAAGGTTCTCGACGGCACCGCCGGCCTGTGGTGCGTCAATGCCGGCCACTGCCGTCCCAAGATCACCGAGGCGATCCAGCAGCAGGCCGCCGAGCTCGACTATGCGCCCGCCTTCCAGATGGGCCACCCGATCGTGTTCGAACTGGCCAACCGCCTGGTCGACCTCGCGCCCAAGGGCATGGACCATGTCTTCTTCACCAATTCCGGCTCGGAATCGGTCGAGACCGCGCTCAAGATGGCCATCGCCTATCATCGTGTGAAGGGCGAGGGCTCGCGCACCCGGCTGATCGGTCGCGAGCGCGGCTATCACGGCGTCAATTTCGGCGGCATCTCGGTCGGCGGCATCGTCACCAACCGCAAGATGTTCGGCACGCTGCTCGGCGGCGTCGACCATATGCCGCACACGCATCTGCCCGAGAAGAACGCCTTCACCAAGGGCGTGCCGGAGTATGGCGCGGAACTCGCCAACGAACTGGAGCGCATCGTCGCTCTGCACGACGCTTCCACCATCGCCGCCGTCATCGTCGAGCCGGTCGCCGGCTCCACCGGCGTCATCCTGCCGCCGAAGGGTTATCTCGAGAGGCTGCGCGAAATCTGCACCAAGCATGGCATCCTGTTGATCTTCGACGAGGTCATCACCGGTTTCGGCCGTCTCGGCACGCCGTTCGCCGCCGACTATTTCGGTGTCACGCCAGACATCATGACCACCGCCAAGGGCGTTTCCAACGGCGTCATCCCGATGGGCGCGGTGTTCGTGAAGAAGGAGATCCACGACGCCTTCATGACCGGCCCTGAGCACATGATCGAGTTCTTCCACGGCTACACCTATTCGGGCAACCCGATCGCCTGCGCGGCCGCACTCGGCACGCTCGACACCTACAAGGAAGAGGGCCTGCTGACCCGCGGCGAGGAGCTGGCGCCGTACTGGGAAGACGCGCTGCATTCGCTGAAAGGCGAGCCGAACGTCATCGATATCAGGAACATCGGCCTGATCGGCGCGATCGAGCTGGCGCCGATCGCCGGCCAGCCGACCAAGCGGGCCTTCTCGGCCTTCGTCAAGGCGTTCGAGCGCGGCGCGCTGATCCGCACCACCGGCGACATCATCGCGCTGTCGCCGCCGCTGATCATCACCAAGGGCCAGATCAACGAATTGATCGACCATGTCAGAGAAGTCTTGCGAGCCATAGATTGACGAACTGGACGCGGATATCCCTCCCCCTCGAGGGGAGGGTGGCCGCGAAGCGGTCGGGTGGGGTCGGTGCGACTGGGTGCCGACCTGATCTTTTGCTGCGTGGCCGCGTCTGATGCCCCGTACCCGCGTGAGCTTCGAAATGCGCCAGAAGGCGCGCGCGCTTCGAGTTCACGCGACCAAGGGCGAATCCCTCCTGTGGTATGAACTGCGGGAGTTGAAATCGGGAGGCATCAAGTTTCGCCGTCAGTGCCCGATTGGGCCTTATATCGTTGACTTCGTTTGCTTGGCGGTGAAGCTGATCGTTGAGGTCGACGGTGATCTGCACGAACACGAGAAGGGTAAACGGCACGATGCTGTTCGTGATGCCTATCTGCGCTCTCTCGGGTTTCACGTCTTCCGTGTTGACGAGCCCGATGTCATAAACAGCGCGTGGCATGTCGCGAGATGGTCAAGGGGAAGGTTGAGCATATGTCAGCCGACCCCACCCGACCGCTTCGCGGCCACCCTCCCCTCGAGGGGGAGGGGGACGCCGTCGCCCCGCAATCGATGAGGTTTTAGAGCATGGCCGCACCCGGCGAGAATCTGCGAATCAATTCAGACCGTTTGTGGGATTCCATCATGGAGATGGCGAAGATTGGCCCCGGCATTGCCGGCGGTAACAATCGCCAGACCGTGACCGACGAAGACGGCGAAGGGCGGCATCTGTTCAAGCGCTGGTGCGATGCGGCCGGGCTCGAAATGGGCGTCGATGAAATGGGCACGATGTTTGCCCGCCGCGAAGGCACCGATCCCAGCCTGCCGCCGGTCTATGTCGGCAGCCATCTCGATACGCAGCCGACCGGCGGCAAGTACGACGGCGTGCTCGGCGTGCTGGGCGGGCTTGAAGTGGTGCGCTCGCTCAACGATCTCGGGATCAAGACCAGACATCCGATCGTCGTCACCAACTGGACGAACGAGGAGGGCTCGCGCTTTGCGCCGGCGATGATGGCGTCCGGCGTGTTCGCCGGCGTGCTCGACCAGGCCGATGTGTACGGGCATGTCGACAAGCAGGGCAAGAAATTCGGTGAGGAGCTCGAGCGCATCGGCTGGAAAGGCAGCGAGAAGGTCGGCGATCGCAAGATCCACGCCTTCTTCGAACTGCATATCGAACAGGGTCCGATCCTCGAGGACGAAGATATCGACATCGGCGTCGTCACTCATGGCCAGGGCCTGAAG
>NZ_RZQI01000828.1:0-2632 GCF_003998335.1 Mesorhizobium sp. M7A.F.Ca.CA.002.05.1.1
GCTCGACATCGCATCGGCCCACATCACCACCTTCGGCGAAAAGGTCATCGACACTTTCTATGTCACCGATCTCACTGGCCAGAAGATAGACAGCCCGGCCCGCATCGCCACCATCCGCAATCGGCTGATGGCAACGCTCGAAGGCATCGTGCCCGAACGCGGCGGCAAGTCCAGGGCGGCGGCCGAGTGACAACGACCATCACTTCGTCCCAATTTCGCAGGCAGTTCCCAAAAGCATGAGCCTCGTCAAGAAATTCGCAACGGTCGCTTCCGGCACGCTGATGAGCCGCGCGCTCGGTTTCGGCCGCGAGATGCTGATGGCCGCCGCACTCGGTACCGGACCGGTCGCCGATGCCTTCAACGCCGCTTTCCAGTTTCCCAACACCTTTCGCCGGCTGTTTGCCGAAGGCGCCTTCAACGCCGCCTTCGTGCCGCTGTTCGCCAAGGAGATCGAGACCCACGGTACCGAAGGCGCCAAGCGCTTTTCCGAGGAAGTGTTCGGCGTGCTGTTCACGGCGCTGCTGGCGCTGACGATCATCATGGAACTGTCGATGCCGCTGATCGTGCGCTATCTGGTGGCGCCGGGTTTTGCCGGCACGCCGGGGAAGTTCGACACCACGGTGACGCTGGCGACGATCATGTTTCCCTATCTGATCTGCATGTCGCTGGGCGCGATGATGGCGGGCATGCTGAATTCGCTGCGCCGCTATTTCGCCGCCGCGGTGGCACCGGTGTTCCTCAACATCATCCTGATCGGCGTGCTCGCCTATGCCTGGTATAAGGGCTCGGATGCCCTCACCGTCGGCTACGGGCTGTCCTGGGGCGTGCTTGCCGCCGGACTGGTGCAACTGGCGATCGTCTGGGTGGCGGTGCGCCACGCCGGCATCTCGATCGGCTTCCGCCGGCCGAAAATGACGCCCGCGGTCAAGCGGCTGCTGATCCTGGCGCTGCCGGCGGCCATCACCGGCGGCATCACCCAGATCAACCAGCTGATCGGCACGGCGATCGCCTCGGCGCAGAACAGCGCGGTATCCTCGCTCGCCTATGCCGACCGCATCTACCAGTTGCCGCTCGGCGTGGTCGGTGTTGCGGTGGCGATCGTGCTGTTGCCCGAATTGTCGCGGGCGCTGAAGTCGGGCAATCTGATCGAGGCGGCCAATCTGCAGAACCGCTCGGTCGAGTTCACGCTGTTCCTTACCCTGCCGGCAGCCGCGGCACTCTGGGTGATGTCGGAGCCGATCGTGCGGCTGGTCTATGAGCGCGGCGCATTCGCCGCCAACGGCTCGACGCCGACGGTGGCGGCGATCCTGGCGATCTTCGGCCTCGGCCTGCCGGCCTTCGTCCTGATCAAGGCGTTCACCCCAGGCTATTTCGCCCGCGAGGACACGCGCACGCCGATGATCTTTGCCGCCATCTCGGTGGCGGTGAACGTCACCACGGCGCTGACGCTGTTTCCACGGATGGGCGCGCCCGGCATCGCGGTGGCCTCGGCCGTCGCCGGCTGGGTCAACGCGGTGATGCTGCTCGGCGTCTTGATCCGGCGCGGCCATTGGGGGCGCGACGTGCCGCTGATGAAGCGCATTCCACGGCTGGTGCTGTCGGCGGCCGTAATGGGGGCGGCACTCTATTTTGCCGAGCACTGGTTCGCCGTCAGGCTAGGGCCGGGCTCGCCGCTGGTGGTCAAGGCGACGACGCTGCTGTCGCTGGTTGCCGGCGGAGCGCTGCTTTATTTCATCACCGCCTTCGCCACAGGCGGTGCCGATTTCGGCATGATCCGACGCAACGTCAAGCGGGGATCGGGCAAGTCGGCGCCACCGGTCGCAAAGACCGACCTGGACGAGTAGAGCGCCCGACACGCCCGCAGCGCCGTCTTGATCGCAGCGCCGTCTTCGTCCATAAGCGCGCCGTCGCAAGACTTTCGCCGCGCGCGGTTTCCAGCCGCGCGATTGGCTCCGAAAAGTCTGCAACTTTTCGGAATCACGCTTATACGGCCCTCCACAAGCCATGAGGACAATCATGACCGCCTTCAAGCCACTCGTCTTTTCCGGTGTCCAGCCGACCGGCAATCTGCATCTCGGCAACTATCTCGGCGCCATCAAGAAATTCGTTGCCCTGCAGGACACCTCCGATTGCATCTATTGCGTCGTCGACCTGCATTCGCTGACAGCCCAACTCGTTTATGAAGACCTAGCCGATCAGACGCGGTCGATCACCGCTGCGTTCCTGGCCTCGGGCATCGACCCGAAGAAGCACATCGTCTTCAACCAGTCGCGGGTCATGCAGCACGCCGAGCTCGCCTGGATCTTCAATTGCGTGGCGCGCATCGGCTGGATGAACCGCATGACGCAGTTCAAGGACAAGGCCGGCAAGGATCGCGAGAACGCCTCGCTCGGCCTGCTTGCCTATCCTTCGCTGATGGCTGCCGACATCCTGCTCTACCGTGCCACCCACGTGCCGGTGGGCGAGGACCAGAAGCAGCATCTGGAACTCACCCGCGACATCGCGCAGAAATTCAACAACGACTTCTCCGACCGCATCGCGGCCCTTGGCGTCGGCGTCGAGATGCAGGTCGGCGAAGAGACCGTCAACGGCTATTTCCCGCTGACCGAGCCGGTCATCGGCGGGCCGGCGG
>NZ_RZQI01000829.1:0-2616 GCF_003998335.1 Mesorhizobium sp. M7A.F.Ca.CA.002.05.1.1
GCAGGGTGGTGCCGTCAGTGTCCTTGCCAATGACGATAAAGCCTTTCTCGGCGCGCAGGATCATCAGCGCCTCCAGGCCGATGACGACGGCGTCGAACGCCTGGCCCGCCTTGCGCAGATGCGCCCATAACGGCTCGGCGCGATCGGCCCGGATCGAAATCTCGTAGCTCCTGTCGCCGGTGAAGCTGACGCGGGCAATGCGGACTTCGTTGCCGGCGTAGGTGCCATGACCGATGGCCATATGCGGAAGATCGGCGTCGCCGAGCGAGAGACCGAGATCCAGCGCTTCGAGCAGTTTTCGGGCGTTCGGTCCTGAAACTGTCAACGTTGCCATGTCCGATGTGGCGTTGTGAATATAGATCGCGCCGCGTCCGAAGCGGTCCTGTCGCCATTCCTCCAGCCGGGCGTGAACGGCAGCGACATGCGAGGACGAGCACGAGACGACAAAGCGATGCTCGCCCAGCCGCACCAGAACGCCGTCATCAAAGACCACGCCGTTCTCCGACAGCATGAAGCCGTAGCGGCAGCGGCCCGGCTTCAGCGTCGACATGGTGTTGTAGTACAGAAAATCCACGAATGCGGCCGCCTGCGGCCCGATCACCTCGATCTTGCCGAGTGTCGAACCGTCGAACAGCGCGACCGACTGGCGCGCGCGCCGTGCTTCGTCCGCGATCGAACGCTCCGCGTCAGCGCTGCCGCCATAATGGGCAGGGCGCAGCCAGCCGCCATATTCCTGGAAGACAGCGCCATTGGCGCGATGGACGTTTTCGAGCGGCAGCCGGCGCACCGGCGCCATCAACTCGCCGCCGCGCGCGCCGGCAAAGCTTGCCAGCGGCACCGGGGTGAATGGCGGACGATAGGTGGTGGTGCCGACCTCCGGCACCGTACGCCCGGTGATACCGGCCATCAGCGCCAGGCCGGGCAGGTTGGAGGTCTTGCCCTGGTCGGTTGCCATGCCGAGCGTGGTGTAGCGCTTCAGATGTTCGACCGAGACGAAGTTTTCGCGCGCTGCCAGTTCGACGTCCTTCACCGTCACGTCGTTCTGGTAATCGATCCAGATACGGCCTTTCGAGCCCGGAATCGGCCATGCCGGGAGAATGCCTCCCGTCGCCTCCGGTCCGGTGCTGCGCGGTAGGGGAGCCTTCGTCTGGCCGAGGGGTGCAAAGGCGGGGCCGGCGCCAGCAAACACCTCCGACAAGGAGACCGCGCCGGCTGCGGCGCCGATCACGGCGATGCCGTCGACCGGATCGCTTGGCAGGAAGGCGGCGCGCGCATCGCTCCAGGCGAGCTTGCCCTTGGCCTGGCCGAAGAGATGGATGGTCGGCGTCCACCCGCCGGAGACCAGGACGCAATCGGCATCGAACCTCGTGCCGTCGTCGAGCGTCACGCCGTCGACGCGCAGCTTGCCGCTGGCGGATGCGAGAGAACGCCCTTTGATCAACCGGGCATTGGCCGGCGCGGCAGGCGTGCCGTTGCGCCGGATGTCGACAAGCCTGACTTCGGCGCCGGCCTCGGCAAGCGCCCCCGCCACCTCATAGGCGCTGTCATTGTTGGTGGCGACGACGATGCGGCGGCCGACCAGCACAGCGTGGCGCCGGAGATAGGCGAACGCCGCATCCGCCGACATGATGCCCGGCAGATCGTTGTTGGCGAAAGGCAGCGGCCGCTCGATGGCGCCGGTCGCCAGCACGATCTGGCGCGGCCTGACCCGCCACAGCGTATCCGGCCGGCCGTCGAAATGGCGCTGATTCAGACCGACCAGATTGTGGTCGTAGATGCCGAAGGCGGTGGTCGAAGGCAGGATGAGGTGACCGCCAGCGACAAGCTCGGCAATCGTCTCCTTGACCCATACGGCCGCCGGCTTGCCGTCGATCTCCGCGGCACGATGGCCAAGCGATCCGCCGGGGCTCTGCTGGTCGTCTATCAATGTGACAGTCAGGCCAGCACCAGACGCCAGCCTTGCCGCTGCCAGCCCGGCCGGTCCCGCGCCTACAACCAGCACATCGCAATGATGGTTGATCTGGTCGGCCATGCCGGGCGAGGTCCAGTCGGCATCGACCGTGCCCAGCCCCGCCATGGCGCGGATGCGCGGCTCGAACCTGTGCCAGTCCGGCCACATGAAGGTCTTGTAGTAGAACGCGGCCGGGATGAAGCGCGCAAAACGGTCCAGGAAGGCGTGGCGGTCGGCCAGTGCGCTGGGCGTGGCATTGACGCTTTTCGCCACCAGTCCGTCGCGCGCCGGCTCGGTCGTGGCGCGCGTGTTGGGCGTCGCCCACAAGCCGCCGATATCGACCAGCGCGTTGGGCTCCTCGACGCCGGCGCCCCATATGCCGCGCGGCCGGTGGTATTTGAAGCTGCGGCCGACGACCGCGACGTCCCCCGCCAGCAGCGCCGAGGCGATGGTGTCGCCGGCAAAGCCCTGCACGATGGTTCCGTCGAAGCTGAAGCGGATCGGGCGCGAGCGGTCGATGGCGCTGCCGCCGGTGGCAAGACGTGAGGCGGTCACGCGGCATGCTCCCCGTCGAGAGCGGCCGAAGACAGCACCTTGTGGGTGACGGTGTCCCGCTCCATGACGAAGAACTCGCCGCAAATCATGTGGACCCAGATCTCGCGCGC
>NZ_RZQI01000830.1:0-2609 GCF_003998335.1 Mesorhizobium sp. M7A.F.Ca.CA.002.05.1.1
GCGAAAATCCGTTCGAGATAGGTGCGGCCGGTTTTCACGGTGATGTTGGAACGCGCCGCCGCCTCCTTCAACGGCCGCCCTTGCGAAAGGGCGGCCGCCAGCCGCGCTTCGGCCGGCGTCAGGTCGAATAGCTCGCGGACATACAACTCGAAGCCGTCGGGAATACGGCGGGCGACCTCCGTCACCATGACCACCGCGCAACGTTCGGACGCCAGGCCATAGGCACGGGCATCGACGAACGGCGCCACCGACAGCACCAGTCGCGCCAGGTCGGATTGCCGGCGATCGGACGGCACCAGCAGTGTACCGCCGACGCCCGGTATGACCCCGTCATGCAGCGAGCAGGCGTCGGCAACCAGCCGCTCCAGCTCCTGCGTATCCTCGGCACTGGCGGCCGCGATTGTGCCATCCCTTAATCGCAACGGACTGTCGGGCCGCGACAACATCGCTTCGGCGGCCCCGTTCATCTGTGCGATCTGCTGATGGCCGTTGATCAGAAACACGCCGAATGGCAGATGCGAAAACGCCGACGCCAGGGCCGACGTTTTCTCCAACTGCTGGCCGATCTGTCCGGCGCGCCGCATGTGCGGCACGATCTTGCGCAACAGGTCGATGTCTTCGGCGCCGAAGGCTTCCTGCCCTGGGCCGCGATCGATGCTGAGCATCCAGTGCGAGTCGTTCGACGAGAGCAGGTTGGAGACGAGGCCGTGATACATGTCGCGCGGCCGCAGCCAGTCCTGCCAGAGTTCGCGGCGGCGGAACGCCGCCACCTCCTCCGTCAGGGGCCACCGACTGACCTCTCCAAGGGGCAAGGCGGCCGATGCGGCAGCGAGCGGATCGCGCAGCAGGGCTTCGATGCCCTTTGGCGAGGTGAACTCCGGATCGAAATCGGTTGCAACAGCGTCAAAGGTCTGTGGGCTGATGCGCACGATGCAGGAGCGCGAGCCGCCGAACAGATCGCGCAGGCCGTTGACCGCATCGAGCCAGCGGCCCTGGTCATAGGCGGCCTCATAGACCTTGCCGACCACTGCGGAGACCGCTTCGATGCTGACGTCAGCCATTGACCCTTCCGGCGTTCAAGGATTGTCGTTGGGGAGAAAGCCTAAACATGCGGATCGTCTCGCGCAAGTTGTGACGCTGTGCAGCCAAGTTGTAGTGGTTCCAGGTCAAGCCCGCGAAGTATTAGAAGAAACTAATCTGTGGTTTTGGAGTCACAGCCTCGTTCAACAAGGTCGTAACCACCCGACAAAGCGACGAACAGTCGTCATATGACGACTGTTCGGGATGCCTCGCCATTGTCAGGTTCGGCTTATTGCTCGTTGGATCTCTTCCAACGCTGAGCCGAAACAATCGTTGTGGGGTGGCTGGAGAGGCATCAAGTCTGGTGCAAGGCAACCCCGCGGCGTCATTCTCGGGGGTGGATGTTGGTTTTCTCTTTGAAAATTCGCCTGTCACTAGCGCTTGCGGGGACAATGCTGCTGCTGACGACCGGCAGCGGCTTTGCGCAGTATCGCTGTCTGATAGACGACGGCACCGATGGTGGTGCGACCTCTTCCGGACCGAACAGCTTAGCGTGTGGCTCCCAGGCCAGCGCCAATCCGCCTGATCCGGCGAGCCCCACCTTTGGCTTTGCTACGGCTGTCGGAACCTTGGCCAAGGCTGAGGGGGACATATCGACCGCAGTGGGGACTTTCGCAACGGCCAATGGGCTGGGTTCCAGCGCGTTCGGTGCAAGTTCCAAGGCGACAGGCCGACTTTCAACGGCGACAGGCGCTTATGCGGAAGCAACGAGTTCGCAGTCCACCGCCACGGGCTACCACGCAATAGCGTCGGGCCCTGATGCCACCGCGACGGGACAGGGCGCCCAGGCCACGTCGCTCTATGCGACTGCGACCGGTTCGGCGAGCAAGGCCCTGGGCTACGGTTCAACGGCTACAGGCTACGACAGCCAGGCGAAGGGATCCACCGGCGAGGGAGGGGCAACGGCTACCGGAATGAGCAGCAAGGCACTGGGCGATTACTCGGTTTCGAATGGCTATTCCGCATCGGCTTATGGAGACAACAACACCGCTGTTGGAGCGCAGGCCATTACCGGCGGAACTTCAATAAACGGCTTCCAGAACAGGGCAAACACCGCCCTGGGCAGCGGCGCCTCGGCGGGCATCTCCGCCGATGGGCAGGTGAATTCGACGGCGGTCGGAGCTGGCGCCGCGGCCAATGCCTCGAATGCCTTGGCGTTGGGCAGCGGTGCGAAGGCCAATCTCGACAATTCCGTCGCCATCGGCCAGGGTATTGTGACCGACCGCACGAACCAGGTTAAGCTCGGCAGTGCCACGAACACCTATACGCTTTCGGGTGTTGCCTCGGATGCCAGCAGGGCTGAGCAGGTTGGCGTCACGCATCTGGTGACTACGGACGGTGCCGGCAATCTGGCGACATCCACCTTTGATATCGCAGCGTTGAACGACCTGCCAAACAACATCGCGGCTCTCGACGGCCGCGTCGGTGCGTTGGAGTCCGGCTTCCAGAACCTGGGCGGCGAGATCAGCGAAACCCGCACGGAAGCGCGTGCCGGCACCGCGCTGGCGTTGGCGACAGCGGGGCTGCGC
>NZ_RZQI01000082.1:0-11979 GCF_003998335.1 Mesorhizobium sp. M7A.F.Ca.CA.002.05.1.1
GGTCAAAGACATACTCTTGAAAGTCTCGGCCCTCTCATAGTGGTCGTACGGAAGGATCGAGGCGATGACGTCGATCGAGCAGGAACAGCTTTCCAGCGCCTTACGTGTCTGGCCGTTCGTCTGCATGCAGCCGAGCACGTAATCGGCAATCGTTGCTGTCGGGTAATCTCCCGCGGCGCCCGCCGGGTTTGCGAAGGCCAGCGGCGCGGCCAGGAGCAGCGGCAAGGTCGAAAATCCAACATATCTGATCATGGGAAAACCTCCGGTTAGCCTGGGCGCGATGTGCCAAGTCGGGATCACCGTGGCAGTTGGCAACGAGCCGCAGAGTCAGTCAAGCGCCCATGGCTTCCGTATACGACCAAAGGAGGAATGCGGTACTCATCGACCGTGGTTCCGCATGGCGGCCTGATGGCCCGCTCCACACCCCAACTCCAACGATCATCTCATGCTTGGCCCACTATCGATTCTCCATGCAGCACGTAGATGGCCAGGCCGAGACATCGAAGTGAATACCGCTAAATAAAATCCTTGCTTAGGTGAAATGTAAAACTCAAAAAATAATCAAATTTTATGCGGTCAACCGTTATTTAGCTAGTAGAAATACTTTATCTAACCAATACTGTCCTAGTTATTTCCTTATATTGCACCGCATCATTCACGATATTGCGGTGCAAAAAGACACCCAGGCTTTTTTGCTTGCCTAGCGTTTTGCGATGACATAGCCTCACCCTGTTTCCGGCTTCAAGGGCGTCACCGTCATTAGGGAGCGGCGACAGTCTTTCGTAGGCCAAGGTGAGGTGGGCAGTAACGGTGCCCTCTGCACATCTGGCTTAGGTCGTGACACGCTGCCGGAAATATTTCCCCCCCGTGAATCGCTTGGGCAAGCCCTTGTGGGCTCAGCAAATGATTCATCACTATGAACCTCGGGAGGAATTCGGATGCGTGTACTTACGAAAGCTACCTATATTCTAACCACTGCGGCGTTTCTGTCGCTCGGCGCGGCCTATACGGCGTCGGCTAACGAGGACCTTGCAAAGCTGGCTTCGGATTCGAAGAACTGGGCAATGCAGACGGGTGACTACGCCAACACCCGCTATTCCAAACTCAACCAGATTACTGCGGACAATGTGAAGAACCTGCAGGTCAAGTGGACCTTTTCCACCGGCGTGCTGCGAGGCCACGAGGGTGGACCGCTTATCATCGGCGATGTGATGTATGTCCACACGCCTTTCCCGAACAATGTCTTTGCGCTCGACCTCAAGAATGACGGGAAGATCCTTTGGAAATACGAACCCAAGCAGGATCCCAACGTCATTCCGATCATGTGTTGCGATACGGTCAATCGCGGTGTTGCCTATGGTGACGGCAAGATCATTCTCAATCAGGCCGACACCACGGTCGTCGCCCTCGATGCGAAGACCGGCAAGGTCGTCTGGTCGGTCAAGAACGGTGACCAGACCGATGGCGGCAAAGGCGAATCCGGTACGGCTGCCCCCGTCGTCGTCAAGGACAAGGTGCTCATCGGCGTCTCCGGCGCCGAATTCGGTGTTCGCGGCTGGCTGGCCGCCTACAATCTGAAAGATGGCAAACTCGCCTGGAAAGCCTATTCGGAAGGTCCGGACGCAGACACCCTGATCGATCCCGAAAAGACCACGCATCTCGGCAAGCCGGTGGGCAAGGACTCCGGCACGAACACTTGGGAAGGCGAGCAGTGGAAGACAGGCGGCGGCACGACATGGGGATGGTATTCCTATGATCCCAAGCTGAACCTGGTCTACTATGGCACCGGCAATCCCTCGACGTGGAACCCCGTACAACGCCCCGGCGACAATCGCTGGTCGATGACGATCATGGCCCGCGATGCGGACACGGGTGTTGCCAAATGGCTCTACCAGATGACCCCGCATGACGAATGGGACTATGACGGCGTCAATGAGATGATCCTCGTCGACGGCATGGAGGTCAACGGCGCCAAGCACGATGTGCTGGTGCATTTCGACCGCAACGGCTTTGCCTACACCATGGATCGCGCCAGCGGCGACCTTCTCGTCGCCAAAAAATACGATCCGTCGGTGAACTGGGCGACGGAAGTCAACATGGACCCAAAGAGCGATCAGTATGGCCGCCCGCAGGTCGTGGCGAAATATTCGACCCAGCAAAACGGCGAAGACACCAACTCGACCGGCATCTGCCCGGCCGCGCTTGGAACCAAAGACCAGCAGCCGGCCGCCTACTCGCCGAAGACCGGGCTGTTCTATGTCCCGACCAACCATGTCTGCATGGACTATGAGCCTTACAAGGTAAGCTACACCGCCGGTCAGCCCTATGTTGGCGCCACCGTGTCGATGTACCCGGCCCCTGGCGGCGACGGCAGCATGGGCAACTTCATTGCCTGGGATGCAGCCAAGGGTGAGATCGTCTGGTCGAAGCCCGAGATGTTCTCGGTGTGGTCTGGCGCGTTGGCCACGGATGGCGACGTCGTCTTCTACGGCACGCTCGAAGGCTACATCAAGGCGGTCGATAAGGACGGCAAGGAACTCTACAAGTTCAAGACCCCGTCCGGCATCATCGGCAACATCACGACCTACGAGCAGGGCGGCAAGCAGTACATCGCCGTTCTGTCGGGTGTTGGCGGCTGGGCAGGTATTGGCCTGGCAGGCGGCCTGCTTTCGCCTGATAACGCCGCTGCCTGGCATGGCGCCGTCGATCAGGGCCGTGCCCAAGGCGATGAGGCCGCCGTCGTTGGCACCGCTGGTCTTGGTGCCGTCGGTGGCTACGCGGCACTTGCCGACTACACGACGCTGGGCGGTCAGCTCACCGTCTTCGGTCTCCCGGATTGATGCGCTGGGAACCTTGAGAACGCCTCAGGTCTTGTGAGACCAAAGGCTTGAAGAACGAGAGCCCGGATCATCCGGAAGCCATGGCCGGGCTCTCGATTCGGTTACGCACCCAAAACACCGATCAATGCCGGTCGCGCCAGCAAAACCGTGTCCATTGGCAAATGAAGGAAGTTTGAATGTCCGTTCGCATTGTAATTTCGGCTTTGGTCCTGGCTCTGCTGCCTCTGGCAAGCTCAGGCGTCGCCCAGGCCGACGACAGCATGGAAAAAGCCAAGGCGGTGAAGGAAGAAGGCGGCAAGTATTTGGATGCGGATGGAAATCCGACCTACAATATCGAAAACGGAACCGTCGATTGGTACACGTTCAGCGGCTACCGCCGGTATCACTCCGATTGCCATGTCTGCCACGGACAGGATGCAACAGGTTCGAGCTATGCGCCGGCTTTGGTCAACAGCCTGAAAAACATGGATTACGGCACGTTCCTCTCGATCGTCGCCGAGGGCCGCAAGAATGTCGGCGGCGGCAAGGAAAACGTCATGCCTGCCTTTGGCGACAACAAGAATGTCTATTGCTACATGGACGACCTCTACATCTACCTGCGCGCGCGCGCAGATGGCGCGGCGCCCCGCGGACGGCCGCCCAAGCACGAAGACAAGGCCCAGGCGGCGAAGGATGCCGAAGCATCCTGCATGGGTGGGTGACATGATTGGCCGCGATGCATTGAAGCTGCGCGTCGTTCTGCCGATCCTCGGCACGCTCGCCTTGCTGCCGTCGAATGCGCATGCGCAAAGCGCCGGCCTTGGTGCGGCGGGAGAACTGGTCGACCCCGACATCTTGCGCGTCTGCGCCGATCCCTCGAATATGCCCTTCACCGACAAGAGCGGCGAAGGATTCGAAAACAAGCTGGCAGAGCTGGTTGCCGCGAAAACCGGGCGCAAGTCCGTCTCCTACACCTGGTTTCCCACGATCACCGGCTTCGTGCGCAATACGTTGGGGGCCAACCGATGCGACATCATCATGGGCTATGCCCAGGGCGATGAGCTGGTGCAGAACACCAACGCCTACTATCGCTCCGCCTATGTGCTTGTGCATCCGAAAAGCCACGATATGGAAGGCGTGGAAACGATCGAGGATCCCAGACTCAAGGGCAAGACGATCGGCGTCGTTGAAAGCACGCCGCCAACCGCCAACATGGCCGCCAACAAGCTCCTGCGGACCGCCAAGATCTATCCGCTTGCGGTGGATACCCGCGTCACCCCATCCATGGGGGAGGTCATGATCAAGGACATGCTGGCACACAAGATCGATGCGGCGGTGCTGTGGGGACCGATGGCAGGTTACTATGCCAAGGAACTCGGAGCTGATGTGACGATCGTTCCACTGGTGAAGGAAAAAACCGGCTCGCGCATGTCTTACCGCATTACCATGGGCGTACGTCCGTCCGACCAGGAATGGAAGCGGACGCTCAACCGAGTGATCAGGGAAAACCAGGCGGAGATCACCAGGATCCTGCTGAGCTATAACGTGCCGCTGATCGACGAACACGACAACCTGATTACCCAATGAATGGAAGGGAGACTATTTTCTTGCTGGTCGCCGCGAGCCTTCTGGGTCTGACCGAGCCGACATGGGCTGGCGATGTCGCCGAACCCAGCGGTTTCCGGATGGACGACTATCGGGCGCCGGTGCCGCGGACGCTGCAAGGCGCGAGGGTGGTGACGACGGTGGAAGCGGAAGCGCTGTGGCGGGCGAAAAAGGCGATCTTCTTCGACGTGATGCCGGACACGCCCAAACCGACCAATTTGCCGGCAGGAACCATATGGAGGGACAAGGTCAGAAAGGACATCCCAGGCAGCATATGGCTGGCCAATGTGGGATACGGCGCTATTTCGCAGGAGACCGCCAGCTATTTTCGCCAAGGCCTCGAGGCCAAGGCCGGGACGGACAAGTCGCGCGCGATTCTGTTCTACTGCATGACGAATTGCTGGATGTCGTGGAATGCGGCGAAACGGGCCGTCGAGTGGGGCTACAGTTCGGTAATCTGGTATCCGCTCGGCGCTGATGGGTGGGAAGATGCAAACCTTCCACTGGAGGAGAAAAAACCCTATACAACGAACAATTGAAGTAAGGACTGCAATTATTCTCGATAGTTGGTTTTCAACTTTTCAAAACCTATTGTTTCATTTGTCCATTTTGAGACTTGATGGACGAGCCATTGCGTCGGTGCCCTGCAATGGTTGGCTAACGACAGGATCGGTCCCTTCGGGCTGGTATTAAGAGGAGAAATGTCATGAAGAAGAACTGGAAAAAACCGACCATGTGTCAGGTTGCCGCTGGCTTCGAAATTTCACGGTATCTGCCTGCTGAAATTACTCCCAAGAAGTAGGCCGCAGAGGTGCGCGTCCCTGGCGACAGGGGCGCGCATCCCCTCGCCCCATGGATTTTCGTGAAAGATTTTGACGCACGCAAAGCGCGCGAAGCGTTTTTTGTGACTGCAAATTGCCTGCAGGTCAGAGAAGCCGGCGCGCGGGCATTTTCATGCATTTGAGGATCATCGGATCGGCGGCGGGCGGCGGCTTTCCGCAATGGAACTGCAACTACCGTCTGAGTCGTGCGGCTCGCACCGGCATGGCCGGGGTGCATTCACGAACCCAGTCCAGTATCGCCGCCTCCGCGGACGGGTTCGGCTGGGTTCTTTTCAATGCCTCGCCCGACATTCGCCAGCAAATCGCTGCAACACCTGAACTGCAGCCTGCGGGCGATGCGCCGCTGCGCTCCACGCCTATTCGCGCGGTGGTGCTGACCAACGCCGATGTCGATCATATCGCTGGACTGCTCAGCCTGCGCGAGCGGCAGCCTTTCGCCATTTATGCAACGGCGCAGGTTCTGGCGACGCTGGAGGCGAATTCGATTTTCAACGTTCTCGATCCAGCGCTTGTGCCGCGGCGCATCCTGCCGCCGGCGAAAGAATTGGCCATTTGCGACGCAGAAGGCCGCGAGACCGGCGTAATGATCGAGCCCTTTCCAGTGCCCGGGAAGATAGCACTCTATCTGGAGGATAGAGACCATCCGGATGCCAATTTCAGCTCCGACGCAGGTGATACGATCGGAGTCCGAATTGCCGGCATCGGCAGCCGCGGCTCCGTCTTCTATATTCCGGGCTGCGCGCGCATCGATGCGGCCTTGCGCACGCGTCTCACCGATGCCGCCTGGCTTCTGTTCGACGGCACGGTCTATACCGACGACGAGATGATCGTCGCCGGCGTCGGTCAGAAAACCGGCGCGCGCATGGGGCATCTGGCGATCTCGGGAGAATCGGGTTCGATCGCAGGCTTGGCCGATGTGAGGGTCGGCCGTCGCGTCTTCGTCCACATCAACAACACCAATCCCATCCTTGACGAGAATTCCGCCGAGCACGCGGCGGTCAAGGCGGCCGGCTGGGAAATCGCAAGCGACGGTATGGAGATGGAATTTTGAGCGACTTCCGCGATGCAGCCAAAGGCGGACTCTCCAAGAGCGCTCTCGAAGCCGTGCTGAGGCAGGTTGGCGCCGAGCGCTATCACAATCGCCATCCCTTTCACCACAGGATGACCAGCGGCGCATTGTCGAAGGCCGAGATAAAGGCCTGGGCGCTGAACCGCTATTGCTATCAGGCGGTCATCCCGCGCAAGGATGCCATGATACTCGTGCATGCCGAGGATCCAGCGTTTCGCGCCGCGTGGCGCAAGCGGATCGAGGATCATGACGGCGAGGACGGCTGGAGCGGCGGCATCGCGCGCTGGCTGCATCTGGCAACTTCGCTCGGCCTGGACGCCGAGGCCGTGAAGAGCGAAAGGCTGGCACTGCCGGCGACGCGCTTCGCGGTGGGCGCTTACCTTTCCTTTTGCACAAACCGGACGTTGTTCGAGGCGGTCGCGTCCTCGCTGACCGAGATGTTCTCGCCACTCATCATCGGCGAGCGGGTGCCGGCAATGCTGGCCAAATACGACTACATCACCGAGGACACGCTGGCCTATTTCAGGCAACGGCCCGAACAGGCCTCGCGTGACGCCGACTTCGCCCTCGCCTACGTGCTCAGCCATGCCGATACGGCGGAGCGCCAGCAGCAGGCAATCGATGCACTGGTGTTCAAATGCGATATACTCTGGGCCATGCTTGACGCGCTTCAACACGCCTATGGCGAGCAGGGAAACATACCGCCCGGCGCCTTCCAGCCCGAGGCAGCCCAATGATGGCGCTGCGCGAAAGAGCCGTGGTGTCGTTGCGATCGGTACCTTCGCTGCCGAAACACGTGCGCATACAATACGATTCCGTGCGGCAGGCATTCGCCGTGCTTTCACCCGAAAAGATATTCTGGCCGAACGATGTCAGTCTCGATATTTTGCGCCGCTGCGATGGACGGTCAACGGCAGGCGATATCATTGCTGGCCTTGCCGCGGATTATGAGGCCGAACAGGAGGCCGTGGCGACCGACGTCCTCGCCTTCCTGCAGGAATGGTCGGACAAGCTGCTGGTGAGGTTATGAGCACGCCCCTCCTCCCTCCAATCGGCATGCTGGCGGAACTGACGCATCGCTGCCCGCTGCAATGCCCTTATTGCTCCAATCCGCTGGAACTGCTGAAGGCCAATCGCGAACTCGACACAGAGACCTGGCTCGCCCTGTTCTCGGAGGCCGCCGATCTGGGAGTGCTCCAGGTGCATCTGTCCGGTGGCGAGCCGACACTGCGCCGCGACCTCGAGCAATTGATCGCCGGGCTTGCGGGGCGCGGCGTCTACACCAATCTGATTACCGCGGGCGTTGGCATCGTCGAGGGCCGTATCGAGGCATTTGCCGAAGCCGGCCTCGACCATCTGCAACTGAGCTTTCAGGGCGCGCGGCCGGCGACCACCGATCGCATCGGCAACCACAAGGGCGCTCACGAAAAGAAGCTGGAGACGGCACGCCGCGCGCGCGTTGCCGGTCTGCCTCTTACCATCAACGCACCGATCCATCGCCATAACATCGAGGAAGTGCCGGAATTCATCGATCTCGCCCTTTCGCTGGGCGCGGAGAGGCTCGAGATCGCCAATGTGCAGTATGCCGGCTGGGCGTTGACCAATCGCGACCAACTGATGCCCGAGCGTGAAGCGGTCGACAGGCAGGCGGAGATCGTTGCGGAGGCACAGGAGCGACTGGCCGGCATCATCAACATCGATTTTGTGACGCCGGACTATTTCGCGATCTATCCCAAGCCGTGCATGGGCGGCTGGGCGCGGGACGCCTTCATGGTGACGCCTGACGGCACCGTACTGCCCTGCCATGCCGCACAGACGATCCCGTCGCTCAGCTTCGAGCGTTTCGAACCACGCAGGCTGTCCTCGATCTGGGCCGATTCACCGGGGTTCAATGCCTTTCGCGGCACGGACTGGATGCAGGAACCCTGTCGCGGCTGTGAGCGGCGCGAGATCGACTGGGGCGGCTGCCGCTGCCAGGCGATGGCGATCGCCGGCGATGCCGCTGCAACGGACCCCGCTTGCGCGAAATCGCCGATCCATGCTCGCATGGCAATGCTGATCGACGAAGCCAAGCGCATTGCCACAGCTCCTTCGAGAGAAGAACCGTTCGTCTACCGGCGGATCGGTGCCATGACCGAATCCGCCTGACCTGGCGAGAAAGCGCTTCTCACCCCCTCCGGAAAACGCGAAGCGTCTGCTCGTCAAACAATGGCTCGTCCTGGCCGATGCGCACAAACAGAAGCCTGTGCCCCTCACCCGCCGGCACCTCGAAATACTGGATGCCGTCAGGCATTTCACCCCAGTCGCCGCAGGGCGGTTCGGGAACCTCGTCGGAACTGGCAAGCGCTTTGAGTTCTTCCGCATAGGAGGCGTCAGGGCTGAATGAGTAGCGTTTGACGCCTGCAGGCTCCGTGCCCTGCGTGTAAGGCGTCAGCACGCAGCGGGCGCTGACAGTCTTGTCGGTTTTTTCCAGGAACAGGCGGCGCAATGCAGCCTCGGCAGTTTCACCCGATATGATGTCGAACAGTTCGACGAGAGGATCGGCCGCGCCGCCGTCGCTGTATTTGATGGCAAGCGCGTTGTCGGCGAATTCGAAATGAATCTGGCGGAAGCCGAAGTCGCAGCGTTGCGCCCAGGCGGCCAGCCCGATATTTTTGTCAGACAACCTTTCCCAGACGCATTTGTCGATCGGCGAGCGCGACGGCGCCGGCTCGTCTGCCATCGCGGACATTGTCGCGGATGCAAGCAGGGCGCAGGCCCAGATGATCGATCGCACCCTATTCATCGCTGCATCCTGTCAAGGTAAAGGCATCCCATGCGGAGCCGTCTGAATTGGCATTGGCGAAGTCGGCTGGCACGCTCAAACCAGCCCGAGCAGAAAGGCCGCGCCACCGAGAAAACCTGCCGAGCAGGTCCATAGCAGCCAAAGCCCCCGGACCCGGCATTCGAGCACTGCCGAGCCGGGGTTGGCGGGGTCATAGTGGACGTCGACCTTGCTGCCTTCGATATACTGCCGTGCCTGGCCGCCGACGAGGCCGGACAGCGAGGCGGTCACGGTGGCGCCGAACGTTACACGATCGGCGCTGTAGCGCTGGCCGGCGACGCCATAGGAGTAGACGATGCGGGATTTGAAGACGGTGCGCCAGCGGCCATAGCCTGAATGGTTTCGGAGCGCCTGCAGACCTGAAGTGTCGATGCGGCCAACCACGATCGGCCATTTTGCCGCCTGCTCGGCCAACGCTTTCTGGGCGAAACCGATGCTCAGGATGAACAAGCCCATAAAAAGCAGCAACGCCGCGGCACCGAGATTCTGCGGTTTGGGCAAATGCGGCCCGATCGCCTCCAGAACACCGCCGACGGAAAACACCAGCACAACCGCGCCGAACACTAGGCCGGCCGAGAGTTGGACCATGAACTTGAAGGCGCCGTCCGGCAGGGTGCGCTCGATCACCGCTTTGCTCGGATCGGCCGGATTGTAGAAGACAGTCACCTCCGCGCCGCGGGGAAACTGGGCAAGGGTCTCCGTGACTTCGAAATTCCCCAAATTCTCTTTCACGCTGTAGCGCGAGCTTTGAAATTTCTTGCCGCCGATCTTGTATTCGAAGGTGATCGCCGGAAAATTGCGCATTTCGGTGGTGTCAGTGCTGTCCGAACCAACGCCCGAGTTTCTGACCTCACGTGCCTCGACGCGCGAGGAAATGATCTTTCCCGGCGTCGGCAGCCAGCGGCTGAGTGCCTTCACCTCTCGCCATTTCATGAAGGTGATGAACGACAGCGCGCCCGCGACCACGCAGGCAAAGCCGACAAGCATGATCTTGAGTTCCAACTCGTCTCCCCCCAGGAGTGCAGGAACTCGCACATAGACAGCAAGGCTGCGGCAATGTCTTGCTTATTCGCAAAATCTGAAAAGGTTGAGCAGCGCAAACGGCAACAGCCCACGCCGCGTCATGCAGGCTTCACGGCCAGGAACGTGTTCCATTCTTCGCTATCGCGGCCGACGTTGAAATCGTCCCTGATGAGGACGAGCCCGGCGCCTTCGAGACGGGCCGCGAAGTCGTCCCTGCGCCAGTAGACCGTATGATATTCGCCTGATGTCTCGCCGTCGCCATTACGCATCGAGACGAGAAAGGCGCCGCCCGGGCGCAGCGACCCGGCTATCTTGGCAAGCACCTGGTCGGTCTCGTCGCGAGGCACATGGATGAGGACGCACAGGGCCAGAACCGCGTCGTAGGGGCCGCCGAGATCATCGGTGATGAGATCGAGCAACTCGCCATGCTTGCCACGCGCGGCCTGCAGTTCCAGAAACCGCTTGGTCGCGTCGGTGCGCCGGACTTTGACACCCAAAGTCTCCAGAAAATCCGCGTCGTATCCGGCTCCGGACCCGACTTCCAGAATCCGGCCGCCTGTACCGGCGATTGCCACCAGGCGCTTGAGCGATGCCTGCTCCCTCTCGTTGGGAACATGGCGCACGATGGCATCATATTGTTCCGCATAATCCTCGTAAGCGCTGATCGTTTGACGGCTCTGTGCCAGAGCCTCCGATGACACACCCATCTTTCCTCCCATGCGTCCATGTCGGTCAAAGAGCCGGACACTTTCCTCAGCGAATGCTGCCGGCGGAAGCGTGTCCATCGAGCAGCCCGATGTCGCGTTGCCCAGACCGCGGACATCAGGCAGAGCGAAGTGCGCCGGGACTGACGACTGTCTCAGTTGGCGTCGGCTACCGTCTGCCGGCCGCCGGCCCAGGCGCGCCATTGCCGTTCGTCGCCATGGAAGACATTGAGGTCTATGCGGCCGGTGACGCCGTGCGACAGGCCGGAGCCGGAATACTGCCAGAACAGCCATTTGCGGCCGGGATAGACCTTTGACGGATGCTGGGCCACGGCACGCAGCCAGAACGGATAGTCGAGGAATTCGCCCCTGAGATTGTCGCGGTAGAAATCGGGCGCGGTGTAGATGATGGGACGTTGGCCGTAATGCCGCTCCAGCTTGTCCATGAACACCTGCATCTTTTCCAGCACCTTTTCGCGCGACGGCCGCCGCTTGCAGCTGGACTCGCCGTTCCATTCGACGTCGATCACCGGCGGCAGTGCGCCTTCGACCCTGGGCACGTTGCGGATGAACCAGTCCGCCTGCTCGCCGGCCGTGCGGCACCAGTAGAAGAAATGGTAGGCGCCGCGCTTCAAGCCGGCGGCGTCGGCGCTGCGCCAGTTTTTCATGAACATCGGATCGAGGTGGTCGCCACCGTCGGTCGCCTTGATGTAGGCGAAGTTGGCGCCCTGGGCCCGCAATTTGTCCCAGTTGACGTTGCCTTGCCAACGCGAGACGTCGACGCCGTGCACTGCAAGGCGGCGAGGCGAACCCTTGCCGAAATTGATCGGCTTGGCGTCGCGAAATCCGTAACGGGTGAGCGGCCCGGCCAGCATGGCCGGTGCCGCGCGGGTCAACAGCTTGGGCGGCGACACCAAGGCTGCCGGCTCGACCGGCAGCCCGCCGACATCAGGCACTTGGGGATCAGGCACGTCGGGCGCGGCAAACACGCCCGTCTCTTCCTCCTCCGCCAAGCCGAACGGGCGCGGTTTTTCCCCCGGACCGTTGTCAGACATGGGAGCCAATCCGGCCCTTGCCGCCCTGTTGCCCCTTG
>NZ_RZQI01000831.1:0-2601 GCF_003998335.1 Mesorhizobium sp. M7A.F.Ca.CA.002.05.1.1
CGTCGGCCGGGCGGAAGACATTGTGGTTGGGAATGGCGCGCAATGCGGCCAGATGCTCGACCGGCTGGTGGGTCGGGCCGTCTTCGCCCAGACCGATGGAATCATGGGTCATGACGAAGATCGAGCGGATGCCCATCAGCGATGCCAGCCGCATCGACGGCCGGGCATAGTCGGAAAAGCACATGAAGGTGCCGCCATAGGCGATGAGGCCGCCATGCAGCGTCAGGCCGTTGATCGCAGCCGCCATGCCGTGCTCCCGGATGCCGTAGTGGACATAGCGCTGGCCATAGTCGTCCGAGGTGATGTTCTTGGTCTGGCTGGTCTTGGTGTTGTTGGAGCCGGTCAGGTCGGCGGAGCCGCCGATGGTCTCGGGCAAGGCGCCGTTGATGACTTCCAGCGCCATCTCGGACGATTTGCGGGTGGCGACCTTCGGCTTGTCGGCCGACAGCTTCTTCTTGTAATCGGCAATGACCGCGTCGAAATTGGACGGCAGCTTGCCGCTGATGCGGCGCTCGAACTCAGCCTTCAGCTTGGCATCGGCCTTGGCCAGGCGGCCTTCCCAGTCTGTACGCGCCTTGACGCCGGCCTTGCCGGCGGTGCGCCAGGCGTCGAGGATGTCGGCCGGAATCTCGAAGGGCGGCGAATCCCAATTGAAGAACTTGCGCGCGCCGGCGATCTCGTCGGCGCCCAGAGGGGAGCCGTGCGCCTTGTTGGTGCCGGCCTTGGTCGGCGCGCCGAAGCCGATGGTCGTCTTGCAGGCGATCATGGTCGGCTTGTCGGAATGGCGGGCGGCTTCGATGGCATAGGCGATGGCTTCCGGATCGGTGCCGTCGATGTGGCTGGCATTCCAGCCGGAGGCCTGGAAGCGGGCCACCTGATCGGTGTTGTCGGACAGCGAGACCGGACCGTCGATCGAGATGTCGTTGTTGTCCCAGAAGACGATCAGCTTGTTGAGCTTGAGATGGCCGGCAAGCGCGATGGCTTCCTGGGAAACACCTTCCATCAGGCAGCCGTCGCCGGCCAGGACATAGGTGTAATGATCGACGAGATCGTTACCGAAGGCTGCGTTCATGATGCGCTCGCCGAGCGCGAAGCCGACCGAATTGGCGAGACCCTGGCCGAGCGGCCCCGTCGTCGTCTCTATGCCAGCGGCATGGCCGTATTCGGGATGGCCGGCGGTCTTCGAGCCCAACTGACGGAAGTGCTTGATCTGGTCGAGGGTCATGTCTTCGTAGCCGGTCAGATGCAGCAGCGAATAGAGCAGCATCGAGCCATGGCCGGCCGACAGGATGAAACGGTCGCGGTCGGCCCAGTGCGGGGCCTTGGGATCATATTTCAGGAAGCGCGTGAACAGCACCGTGGCGATATCGGCGCAGCCCATTGGCAGGCCTGGATGGCCGGAATTTGCCTTCTCGACGGCGTCCATGGAGAGAAAGCGGATCGCATTGGCCATCCGGTCATGTTGTTCACGCGACGTCATGGTTCCTCCAGAAGTGGGGGTTTGGGGGCTTGGGAGAGCCCTTGAAAAGGGTGCGCGACACATAGCAGGCGCGGGCTTTTAGTCAACAAATCGGGTGCACATTTGCCGGTCTTGTGATGCCGGCGGCGGACCTACATTAGCGTTAGCGGGGGACAGTCGCGAGAGCTTTGTTGACGTTGCCTTCACCCGGTGCCTAATGTTTCAGGGATAACGCGTTCTGAACGTGAACGATTCGGTGATGGGCAGGGCACAGGACGAAGGCCATGACCGGGGAAGCCACACTCAAGGAAGTCATCGCGAGGCTGGGCAAGGCCATCGAGGGGCTGGAAAACGCCGTCGCGGCCAAGCTCGGGCATGAACGCGACTACTCCGAAGCCGAGGCCGAGGTGCAGCGGATGAATGCCGATCGCTCGCGGCTGGCGCAGGAACTCGATAATTCCGAAGCGCGCGCCGAACGGCTGGAAGATGCCAACAAGGAAGTCTCGCGACGTTTGGTGACTGCCATGGAAACCATCCGCGCCGTGTTGGACAGATAGGAGCTGGCCCGATGGCACAGGTCACGGTTTCAATCGACGGCAAGCAGTATCGCATGGCCTGCGACGAGGGCCAGGAAGAGCATCTGATCGACCTTGCCGAACGCTTCGACCGCTATGTTTCACACCTGAAGGACTCGTTCGGCGAGATCGGCGATCAGCGGCTGACCGTTATGGCCGGCATCATGGTGATGGATGAACTCTCGGAGTTGCAGAAACGCGTCAAGGGCATGGAAAGCGAAGTGCTGACCTTGCGCAAGACCCGCGACGAGGCTCTGACCAAGGCCGACAAGAGCGATAGCGTGCTCACCAATGCGCTCGGCGCGCTGGCACAGCGCATGGAAGACCTGACTGTGACGCTGGCGGTCAACAAGAGCTGAGACAGAACCTTTCCTGTCCAGCCCCAGGCTCTCATCCGCGCGCCGCGCATTCGGCAGCATAAAAATGCTCGCCTCCCGCCGACAAGAGTTTCATATTATCTTGCAGCCACGATTTTTGCGCTAAGATGCAACGATGCCGGGCGGGACAGCTTGATGGTGGCGTGGGTTGCCGCGTGCCGTTCCTCGCTGCCGACGGTTCCGTTTACAG
>NZ_RZQI01000832.1:0-2596 GCF_003998335.1 Mesorhizobium sp. M7A.F.Ca.CA.002.05.1.1
CTCGCGCATATGCTGGGACCGATGCCGCTCGCCTGCAATCTCGGGCTGACGCCACTCGCTTCGGAAACCATCGTGCCGTTCTCGCTCGGGCTCGGCGGCAATTGCGTCACCGTCTCCAACACCGTCTGGGCCGGAATGGTGGCGCAGGGCGCCGAAGCCGATCTTGATCCGGCGCGCGCCGGTGCGGCGTTGCGCGCGCTCATTCGCGAGCGCGCTGCGGCCGGTGGCGACCCGCTGCGCTTCGCCGTGGTGCATCCGCATTCCGGGCACAATTACGAATTGCGCTATTGGCTCGCCGCCTGCGGCATCGATCCGGCGCGCGAAATCGAGATCGTCATCGTGCCGCCGCCCTTCATGGCGGATGCGCTGGCCACCGGCCGCATCGACGGGTACTGCGCAGGCGAACCCTGGAACAGTGCTGCGGTTGCCGCCGGCACCGGGCATATCGTCACCGTCAAGGCGCGGATATGGCGTAACAGCCCGGAGAAGGTAATCGGCGTACGCAAGGCGTGGGCAGACGAAAACCCCGAGGCACTGGCGGCGCTGCTGCGTGCGCTGCATCACTCGGCGCGCTGGTGCCAGGATCCGGCCAACCGTGGCGAATTGGCAGCTGTGATGGCGCAGGCCGGCTTTCTCGGTCTGCCGCCGGCCGTGCAGATGCCGATCCTGACCGGTCATCTCCGACTGGGCGGCGGCGCGGAGCGGACCATCGACGACTTCTTCCTCCCGTTCGACAAGGCAGCGAACTTTCCATGGAAGAGCCATGCGCTGTGGTTCTACACGCAGATGGTGCGCTGGGGGCACGTGGCGCACACGCCGGAAAACCTTGCCATCGCCCGCAACTGCTACCGGCCCGACCTCTACCGTTCGGCTCTGAAGCCGCTTGGTGTGGCGCTTCCCGGCGCCAATTCGAAAGTCGAGGGTGCGCTCCAAGTTGCCACCGCGGTCGGCGCGACAGGCGCCGGCCTTGTGCTCGGTCCGGACGGTTTCTTCGACGGCCAGATCTTCGATCCGGACGAGGTCGACGCCTACATTACCGGCCAGAAATCGGCTCGCGCGGAAGCCTGATCATTTCCGCGTCATTCTTGTGCATTGCACAAAAATTGTGCGCGCGATTGCCCGAATGAACAATCTTTGGCCTTCCGGCCATACGACCCGGTGCGTCCGCGATCGGCGCGGGTTGCTGATTTAATTGATCTTTTTCACCTCTCTCAAAACTGGCACGGTTCCTGCTTTGAAATAGACAGGCCCTTCGCGGGTCACGGAACAGGCGTCCAATGACGGGCGCCACAGGCAAAGCTGCCGCTCAGGTTAATGCGCGCTCCCGGTCACCCGGACGCGAAGACCTGGCTGGCGGCTTTTTTGTTTTGATCAACACGCAATCGACGACGCGGATCCCAAGCCGCGCCCAACCGGAGACGACGATGACGAAACGGATCAGGACTGGAACGACCCTCAAGGACATGACGCGCCGCGATTTTCTCGTCAGCAGCGCGATGACGGCCGGCCTGTTCGTGGCGGCCCGCAAGCTCTTCCCTTCCGGCGCCTATGCTGCGACCGCCACTCCGGAGGTCACCGGCGCCAAGCTCGGCTTCATTGCCCTCACCGATGCGGCACCGCTGATGATCGCCAAGGAGAAGGGGCTGTTCGCCAAGTTCGGCATGCCCGATGTCGAGGTGCTCAAGCAGGCCTCCTGGGGTGCGACACGCGACAATCTGATGCTCGGCGGCGCGGCCAACGGCATCGACGGCGCCCATATCCTGACGCCGCTGCCTTACCTCATGCACACGGGCAAGGTGACGCAGAACAACCAGCCGATGCCGATGGCGATCGTGGCGCGGCTCAACTACGACTGCCAAGGCATTTCGGTCGCCCAGGAATATGCCGGCACCGGTGTCGGTCTCGACGCCTCGAAGCTGAAAGATGCTTTTGCCGCCAAGAAGGCGGCCGGTAAGGAAATCAAGGCCGCCATGACCTTCCCGGGCGGCACGCATGATTTGTGGCTGCGCTACTGGCTGGCGGCCGGTGGCATCGATCCCGACAAGGACGTCTCGACCATCGTCGTGCCGCCGCCGCAGATGGTGGCCAACATGAAGGTCGGCAACATGGACGTGTTCTGCGTCGGCGAACCGTGGAACGAGCAGCTCGTCCATCAGGGCGTCGGCTTCACCGCCGCCACGACGGGCGAATTGTGGAAGGGCCATCCGGAAAAGGCGCTCGGCCTGCGTGCCGAATTCATCGAGAAATACCCGAACGCCACCAAGGCGATCCTGATGGCCGTCATGGAAGCCCAGCAATGGTGCGAGGCCGCTGAGAACAAGGACGAGATGGCCGCCATCATCGGCAAGCGGCAATGGATGAACGTGCCCGTCGCCGACATCATCGGCCGCCTCAAGGGCGACATCAACTACGGCAATGGCCGCGTCGCCAACGGCACCGATCTCTCCATGAAGTTCTGGAAGGGCGGCGTCTCCTATCCTTTCAAGAGCCACGACACGTGGTTCCTCGCCGAGAACATCCGCTGGGGCAAGTTCGCGCCGACCACCGACATCAAGGCGCTGGTCGATCAGGTCAACCGCGAGGATTTGTGGCGCGA
>NZ_RZQI01000833.1:0-2590 GCF_003998335.1 Mesorhizobium sp. M7A.F.Ca.CA.002.05.1.1
GGCAGATACTGGTCGGTGCGGTCGGCATCGATCTCGCCCATCGGCATGGTTTCGATGACCGTCAAGTCCATGCCGCGGCCATGCGCCCAGCGCATCATCTCGGGCAGCTCGGCGTCGTTGAAATCCTTCAATGCCACCGCGTTGAGCTTGACCTTCAGCCCCGCGGCCTGCGCGGCATCGATGCCTTGCATGACCTTGTCGAGATGGCCCCAGCGGGTGATCTTGTGGAACTTGTCGGCATCGAGCGTATCGAGCGACACGTTGATGCGCTTGACGCCGCAATCGGCGAGTTCGGCGGCAAAGCGCGACAGCTGCGAGCCGTTGGTGGTCAGCGTCAGCTCTTCCAGCGCGCCGCTGGCGAGATGCCGCGAGAGCTGGCGCACCAGATGCATGATGTTCTTGCGCACCAGCGGCTCACCGCCGGTCAGGCGCAATCGCCTGACGCCCTTTTCGATGAAAACCGTGCACAGCCGGTCGAGCTCTTCCAGCGACAGCAGGTCCTTCTTCGGCAGGAAGGCCATGTCCTCGGCCATGCAATAGGTGCAGCGGAAATCGCAGCGGTCGGTGACCGACACGCGGAGATAGCTGATCGTGCGGCCGAAAGGATCAATCATGTCCATGCTTCAAGCGCTTCCTGTGGCCGTGAACGGCTTCGTTATATACCGCTATGTGATACGATCCGGCCTGCCATTCAAGATAGCGCCTCTCGATCTTTGGTAACATCTCTGCGCCGACATCGCATGTCGGTCGGTCTCATCAGGCCTTTTCCCGTTTGGCGAAGCGGCGTAGGGAAGGGCGGATGAGACGGGATCGAACAGCATGACCGCACCGAAAGAGCTCAGGGTCTCCAAGGACCGCAAACTTCTGTCCGTCACCTTTCCCGACCACCATCCATTCGAATTACCGGCGGAACTGCTGCGCGTCGCCTCGCCATCGGCCGAGGTGCAGGGCCATTCGCCGGATCAGCGGGTGACGGTCCCCGGCAAGCGCAATGTGGCAATCCTCAAGATAGAGCCGGTCGGCAACTACGCCGTGCGCATCACCTTCGACGATTTCCACGACACCGGCATCTTCACCTGGAATTACCTGCATACGCTCGGCCACGAGAAGGATGCGCGCTGGGAAGCCTATCTCGCGGAGCTTGCGGAAAAGGGCCTGAGCCGGGACCGCTAAAATTGATTCCCCTCGCTGTCGTCAAAACGTCATCGAGATGGCGTAGCGCCGGCAAAGGTTTGGAGGCGAAAACATGTCCGTCATCACCACGGTCGAGCAGCTCGAGGCGCTTTATGGCGTTCCAGGCGAGGCCTCGCTGGTCAAGGAACTCGACCACGTCATTCCCGAATATGCCGCCTTCATCGAAGCCTCGCCGTTCGTCGCGCTGGCCACCAGTGGCCCGGAGGGACTGGACTGTTCGCCGCGCGGCGATCTCGCCGGCTTCGTGCGCATCCACGATCCGAAAACCCTGATGATGCCGGACCGTCGCGGCAACAACCGCGCCGATTCGCTTAAAAACATTATCCGCGACCCACGTGTTGGGCTGCTGTTCCTGGTACCTGGTTCGGGCACGACGCTGCGCATCAATGGCCGCGCTCATGTTACAACGGATACAGCGCTGTGCGCGTCATTCACGGTGGAAGGCAAGGCGGCTCGATCGGTGACCGTCATCGACATCGATTCGGTCTATTTCCAATGCGCCCGGGCCATCGTCCGCTCCGAGCTCTGGAACGCAGCAAGGCATGTCGACCCGAAGTCGCTGCCGACGCCCGGACAGATCCTGGAGATCACCAGCCGCAGGAACATCGACGGCGAAACCTACGACAAGGAATGGCCGGAGCGGGCGAAGAAGACGATGTGGTAGGTTTGGGCGGAAAAGCCCTCACGCCTCTTTCAGCACATCATAGATCTTGCGCATCTGCTCGCCGATCATGTCGCATTGTTCCGGCGTAGACTGGCTCATCGCCTTCTCTATCAGCGCCATGTGCACTTTCAGCGCCTGCATCAACAGCGCCTCGCCGGCCTCGGTGAGCGCGAGCCGCAGGATGCGCTTGTCCTTCTCGTCGCCTTCGCGGCGCAGCAGGCCACGCGCTTCCAGCTGCGGCAAAAGCATGGTGATGTTGGAACGGCCGACGAGCAGCTTGCGGGCAAGATCGTGCTGCGACATGCCGGGGTGGCGATAGAGGTTCATCAGCACGTCGAGCTGCGCCGGTTTCAAATCGAGCGGCGCAAGCTTCACCGCCAGCGTGCGCTCCAGCACATGGCAGGCGCGCGCCACCGCGACCCAGTTGCGGAAACGCGGGTTATCCCAAGGCAGCTCTTGTTTATTGTTCATCTTTGAACTATTATGTTCATGCTTGAACGTATGGATGGATTTTCACTATGGCATCATTCGGGCTGAAGGTCATCCGGGGCGTGTTCGGTGCGGCAGAGCGTGTCGCGCCGCGGCTTAGCGGACGCGCGGCGTTCGAATTGTTCTGCCGCACCCCGAATGTCAAGGCGCTCAGCGATGGCGAGCGCCGTGCTGTCGACCGTGCGGCCGGGTTCATGACCGAGGCGCGTCATCACCGGCTGAAGACCGCGACCGGCTGCGTCA
>NZ_RZQI01000834.1:0-2586 GCF_003998335.1 Mesorhizobium sp. M7A.F.Ca.CA.002.05.1.1
GCCGCCACGCTGGTGGCCGGCGGCGCGCCTGTCCAGATCCAGACCGTCACCCCTGACGGTGCGGAATGGGCGTGCGGACCGGTTCCGGCCAACGCGCTGTCGTGCCAGATTCCCGGTGCCGTCATGACACCTGGAACCAGCCGCCACTTCGACGTGACGGTTTCGGCCAATGGCGCGTTCGAAAACTGCGCGCGCGGCTCCTATGGGCCGGCGCCGGGCGACGACGTCGTCTATCCCTTTGGCCAGGCCTGCGCCAAGGGAGGCGGCGCCTCGACCATCCGTGTCGAAAAGACCGGCGACCGCGAATGCAGGCTCGGCCAACCCTGCTCGTTCGAGATCACCGTCACCAATGACGGAGCGACCGCCTTCTCCGGGCCGGTCCGCATTGGCGATGCGATCGGCGTGGAGGGTCTCGGCAGGCTGGAAGGCGTTGAGATCACGTCGATCGATCCGCCCTTCGGCTGCTCGCCGGAACCGGCAACCTTGCCTGCGTCCTGCATTGCCAATTTGTCGCTCGGCGCCGGCGAAAGCCGGGTGCATCATGTCACCGTGGTCATTCCCGACGACGGTCGTCTGGCCAATCTGCAGGGCAATGTCAGCGGCCAGAACTGCGTCGGCGTGCTCTCTCCCGACACACGGGTGCAAGGCGGTGGCGACGTGCTTGGCGGCGATCAGGCCAATGTGCAGGGCGATCGCGGCAAGGCCTATGCCTGCCATCCCTTCACCATCAGCCAGGAGACGAAGAAGGAATGCTCGCAAGGCTTCGTCATGAACGATGCCGGCCGCTGCGTTTGCCCGGAAGGCACCACCTATCGCAACGGCCAGTGCTCGCCGGGCGGCGGTATCGTGCCGAAGCCGGAGCAACCGAAGCGCTGCGTGCTGCTCGAAGGCCAGATCCGCACCGAGGACGGACGTTGCGTCTGCCCACGCGGAACCGGGCTTGAGAACGGCAGATGTGTCAGGACCGACAAGCCCGAACAGTGCACCGTCCGTGGCCAGGTCCACAATGCCGATGGCGATTGTGTCTGCCCCAGGGGGACCGAAATCCGGGGCAATGCCTGCCGCCCGATCCAGCCGAAGCCTGAGCAGTGCACCATCCGTGGCCAGGTCCACGATGCCGATGGCGATTGTGTCTGCCCGAGAGGGACCGAGGTGCGCAATGGCGCCTGCCGTCCGATGCGGCCAAAGCCCGAGCAGTGCACGATCCGTGGTCAGGTTCACGACGCCGACGGCGATTGTGTCTGCCCAAGGGGTACCGAGGTCAGAAACGGAGCCTGCCGCCCGATTCGGCCGAAGCCTGAGCAATGCACGATCCGTGGCCAGGTCCATGACGCAAAGGGCAATTGTGTCTGCCCGAGGGGTACCGAGGTGCGGGGCAATGCGTGCCGGCGCAAGCAACCGACGCAGGAGCAATGCGACATACGCGGCCAGGTCCACAACAAGCGTGGCGAGTGTGTCTGTCCGCGTGGGACGCAGGTGATCAACGGCGCATGCCGCAAGCCCAGGCAAGAGGTGGAATGCGCACCGGGCTCGCAGATGATCAACGGCCAGTGCCAGCCGATCATCAGGCGGCGCTGCCCGGAAGGTACGATCGGACGCTATCCGAACTGCCGGCCGCTCCGCGGGCAACCGTCGCTGGAGCTCAACCCCGGCCTGCTGCTGCAGCAGGTACTGCCACGGCGCAGGCCGCAGGTCGAACAGCAGCAGGATCCGGTTCCAGACAGAATCCTGAAACTCCAGCAGCAATAACGATCTGCTCGACGCCAGACCAGAAACCCGCCGGAGCAATCCGGCGGGTTTTCTTATGGCTCCGAGGCAAGCGGAAATTGGCTGCGACAGGATCGCGGACGCCGCAACGCCACCTCCGGCCGTGCAGCCGCCGCGCCCGTGCCCTCGACAAGTCGGCCGGAGCGCATTAGGCAGTCGATAGAGTGGCCGAACGTGAAGGGCACTCGGAAAGGCCGCATCCATGAGCAGAAAGACCCTGATTGCACCGTCGGTGCTGGCGTCGGATTTTTCCAAACTCGGCGATGAGGTCGAAGCGGTGGCGGCGGCCGGCGCCGACTGGATCCATCTCGATGTGATGGACGGGCATTTCGTGCCCAACATCACCTTTGGCCCGCCGGTGATCAAGGCGATCCGCAACCGCACCGAGGCCTTCTTCGACTGCCATCTGATGATTGCCCCGGCCGACCCCTATCTGGCCGCTTTCGCCGAGGCCGGCTGCGACGGTTTGACCGTCCATGCCGAAGCCGGCCCGCATCTTGACCGCTCGCTGCAGACCATCAGGAACCTCGGCAAGAAGGCCGGTGTGTCGCTCAATCCGGCGACGCCGGAAAGCGTGGTCGAATATGTGCTCGACCGGCTCGACCTGATCCTGATCATGACCGTCAATCCGGGCTTCGGCGGCCAGGCCTTCATCCCGGCGATCGTCGACAAGGTGAAGCGGGTCAAGGCCCTCATCGGCGGCCGGCCGATCCGCATCGAGATCGACGGCGGTGTTTCAGCCGAAACCGCGCCGCTGGTCACCGCTGCCGGCGCCGACGTGCTGGTGGCGGGCGCCGCCATCTTCAAAAGCTGCAGCCT
>NZ_RZQI01000835.1:0-2583 GCF_003998335.1 Mesorhizobium sp. M7A.F.Ca.CA.002.05.1.1
CACGCCGGCAACACCCATGGCGAGTGCGCCGATGGCGAAATGCAGCGTGCCCATCAGCGCCGACGCCGTGCCGGCGATCTCGCCATGCTCTTCCATGGCCAGCACCGAGGTGGTCGGGATGACCAGGCCGAGAAAGCCGTAGCCGACGAACAGCAGGGCCGCCATCACGTCGAGCCGGTCGACGCCCGTCGCCATGATCGCCAACAGCACCACCATCGTCGAGGCATAGCCGGTCACCGCGACGCGCACCACGCGCCTCAGGCCGAAGCGCTCGGCCAGCAGCCCCGTCATCTGCGACATGCCGATGAAGGCGACCGCGTTGATCGAGAAGAACACGCTGTAGACCGAAGGCGACAGCCCGTAATGGTCGATCAGAATGAAGGACGAGCTCGACAGATAGACGAAGAAGCTCGCAATGCCGAAGCCGGCGATCGCCACCAGGCCAAGGAAATTGCGGTCGCCCATCAGGAAGCGATAGCCGGCAAGCGCGGTTCCGAAGGAGGAACCGACGCGTTCTTCAGCCGGCCGCGTCTCCTTGAGCGAGGTTGCGAGCAGCACCGTGGCAAGGGCGGCCGCGCCCGTCACCGTCCAGAACACGGCGCGCCAGCCGAAACTCTCGATGATCACGCTGCCGGTCAGCGGCGCCAGGATCGGCGACACCGAGAACACCAGCATCAGCAAGGACATCAGCTTGGCGGCCTCATTGCCGGTGTGCAGGTCGCGCACAATGGCGCGCGGAACGGCCATGCCGGCGCTGGCGCCAAGCCCTTGCAGGAAACGGAAAGCGATCAGCCATTCGATGGTCGGCGCCATTGCCGAACCGATGCCGCCAACCATGAACAGCGCAAGGCCGCCATAAAGCGGCAGCTTGCGGCCGACCATGTCGGAGATCGGCCCGACGACGATCTGGCCAAAACCCATCGACAGGAAGAAGATCAACAGGCTCATCTGCACGGCAGCGGTGCTGGCATGCAGATCCGCGCCGATCGACGGCAACGCGGGCAGATACATGTCGATGGCGAACGGGCCGATGGCGGACAACAAGCCGAGCACGACCGCGATGCGGAGGAATTTGGGACTCATGATAAAGGCTTCTTTCAAATCTGGTTGCCGCCGCCAGGCGACGTCTAACCTAGGACGTTCCATCCCGTGAGATTCCGACACCTCAAGAGCGAATCCTATTCGTCTCTCTCACGCGAAATCTCTTTATCTTGTGTCCACAAATTTAGACACTCTTGTCTAAATCGTCAATCACCTCTATATAGTTTTTTATGAAGCTGCACGTTTCTCCTGACATTTTCCCGCCACGCGGCCATGAGGCCAAGCGCCTCTCGATCGTCGACTCCGCCGCCACCGTGTTTTGCCGCGAAGGTTTCGCCGGCGCCAACATCGATCTGATCGCGGCCGAAGCCGGCGTTTCGCGCCAGACGATCTACAACCATCATGGCGACAAGGAGAAACTGTTCGTCGCCGTGGTCCGCGACCTCACCGAACGCTGCAATGCCGGCATCTTCGCCACCATTGCCACCTTCCCCGACCAGCCGGGGGATCTCGAAGCCGACCTGATCGGCTTTGCCGTGCGCCTGAACCAGAACTGCATCTGCAACCGCGACGGAAAATTCCTGCGCAAGCTGATCCAGACCGAAGGCGAGCGCTATCCCGAACTGTTTGCCGAATGGCGCGAACAGGGTCCGGGCAGGACATGGCCGGCAATCGCCGCCCGCTTCGCCCGCCTCGCCTATGGCGGCCATCTCACGATCGAGGATCCCGACGTGGCGGCACGCCAGTTCCTTGGCCTCGTCAATGCCGAACTGCAGACCACCTTCATGCTTGGCGGCTCGCCTCGCGAGGACGAGGTGCTGCAATCCGCGACCAATGGCGTGCGCACCTTCCTGCGCGCCTTCGGCAAGCGCCGGTCCGCGGCCTCGTCCGAAAAGCAAAGCGCGCTCACCAGCGCCTGAGCGATCAAATCGCTGGCAATAGTCTTCGCTTCCGCGCAAGGGTCAT
Source organism: Mesorhizobium sp. M7A.F.Ca.CA.002.05.1.1 (assembly GCF_003998335.1). Lineage (NCBI taxonomy): Bacteria > Pseudomonadati > Pseudomonadota > Alphaproteobacteria > Hyphomicrobiales > Phyllobacteriaceae > Mesorhizobium > Mesorhizobium sp. M7A.F.Ca.CA.002.05.1.1. The sequence goes on from NZ_RZQI01000835.1 coordinate 2,008, forward strand.
CTATATGCGGTTTACGCCGCCCTCAAGCTTGATTACAGCTATGCGGACGATTCAACGGAACCCGACCGCCACATGGCCGACGACCACATCCGCTACGACATTCTGGCCCAGGAGGCGTTGCGCGGCGTCATGCGCAAGGTCCTGGCCGAGGTCGCGCGCACCGGCCTCCCCGGCAACCACCACTTCTTCATCACCTTCCTGACCGGCGCGCCGGGCGTACGCGTGTCTTCGCGGCTGCGCGAGCGCTATCCCGAGCAGATGACCATCGTCATCCAGTTCCAGTATTGGGACCTGAAGGTGACCGATACCGGCTTCGAGGTTGGCCTGTCCTTCTCCGATGTTCCGGAAAAACTCGAAATCCCGTTCTCGGCCGTGCGCGGCTTCTATGATCCCTCGGTCAATTTCGAGCTCGAATTCGACGTCAAGACGGATGGCGCGGCAGCCGAGGAACCGGCTGCGCCAACTCCGGAGCCGCTGACCATCGTCTCCGAGAAAAAGCCGAAGGCCGAGAAGAAGGCCGCCGCCGAGGCGGAGAAGAAGCCTGCGGCCGCGGACGCCGCCACCAAGGGCGCCGAA
>NZ_RZQI01000836.1:0-2579 GCF_003998335.1 Mesorhizobium sp. M7A.F.Ca.CA.002.05.1.1
ACACTGCGCAGCCGGGCGCTCAAGGCCATTGACGACACCCGCTTCGTGCCCGCCGCCGGCCAGAACCGCATCCGCGCCATGATCGAGGAGCGGCCGGACTGGGTGCTGTCGCGCCAACGCGCCTGGGGCGTGCCGATCGCTGTCTTCGCCGATGCCGACGGCAATGTGCTGAAGGACGAAGCGGTCAACCAGCGCATCATGGACGCCTTCGAGCAGGAGGGCGCCGACGCCTGGTTCGCTGCTGATGCCAAGGAGCGTTTCCTTGGCAATCACGACGCTTCGAAGTGGAAGCAGGTGATGGACATCCTCGACGTCTGGTTCGATTCGGGCTCGACGCACGCCTTCACGCTGGAAGATCGTCCTGACCTGAAATGGCCGGCCGACGTCTATCTCGAAGGCTCCGACCAGCATCGCGGCTGGTTCCATTCGTCGCTGCTGGAAAGCTGCGGCACCAGGGGCAGGGCGCCTTACGACACCGTCGTCACCCATGGTTTCACCATGGACGAGGATGGCCGCAAGATGTCGAAGTCGCTGGGCAACACCGTGGTGCCGCAGGACGTCATCAAGCAGTCGGGCGCCGATATACTGCGTCTGTGGGTGGTGACGACCGACTACTGGGAGGACCAGCGGCTCGGCAAGAACGTGCTGCAGACCAACATCGACGCCTACCGCAAGCTGCGCAACACCATCCGCTGGATGCTGGGTACGCTTGCCCATGACGATGGCGAAGAGGTGCCGCTGGAGAAAATGCCGGAGCTGGAGCGGCTGATGCTGCACCGGCTGGCCGAGCTCGATGAGGTCGTGCGCTCGGGCTACGACGCCTTCGAATTCAAGCGCATCACCCGCATGCTGCTCGATTTCATGGTGGTCGAGCTGTCGGCGTTCTATTTCGACATCCGCAAGGACGCGCTCTACTGCGACGCGCCGTCGAGCCTGAAGCGCAAGGCTTCGGTGCAGGTGGTGCGCCATCTCTTCGATTGCCTGGTGAAATGGCTGGCGCCGATGCTGCCTTTCACCATGGAGGAGGCCTGGCTTGACCGTCATCCCGACGCCGTCTCGGTGCATCTCGACCAGTTCCCGCAAATCCCGGCGGACTGGAAGAACGAGGCGCTGGCGGAAAAGTGGCGCCAGGTGCGGCAGGTGCGGCGCGTCGTTACCGGCGCGCTGGAGATCGCGCGCGCCCAGAAGGTGATCGGATCGTCGCTGGAAGCGGTGCCGGTCGTCACAATCAACGACGCAGCGCTCGAAGCGGCGATTTCAGATGTCGACATGGCCGAGATGGCGATCACCAGCGATCTGGTCATCGCTCATGGCGAGGCACCGGCTGGTGCCTTCGCGATCGACGACGTCAAGGGTGTCGCCGTGGTGGTCGAGAAGGCCGAGGATCGTGGCCTGTTAAAATGTGCACGCTCCTGGCGCTACACCGCCGATGTTGGCCAGGATCCGGAATTCCCGGATGTTTCGGCCAGGGATGCGGCGGTGCTGCATGAATTGAAAGCGCTTGGCCGACTTTAACGGTTAGTCGGCTGGATCGGTGCACAAATGCCACGCCGGGCGGGCGAAAACCGCCCGCGCGTTGCCCTTAACGAGTGGTTGAGGTAAACACGCGAAACTCCGGAAGACAAATTGTCGCCGGATTTCCGTCGCAAGTGCTTGGACGATGGGGACCGGCCACAAGCTGGTGGCAATCGAGAGGCTGTCTAGAGTGGGACTTTTTGGCATGACCGAGAGATATAATGCGCGCTTGGCGCTGCTGGCGCCGCTTGTCGCGTCGGGCCTCGCTTTGTCGGGCTGCATGGGCTCTCCGACCTACGGCACCGACAAGACCGCCGGCGAACAACTGGCCGGCGATATTTCGGGCGCTTTTTCATTCGCGCCGAAGCGCAAGGAACAGATCGACTACAAGCCGCGTCCGACGCTCGTGAAGCCGGCGCCAGGCCAGAAGGAAGCGCTGCCGGCCCCGCAGGACAGCATCGAGACGGCGAGCGCCGAATGGCCCGAATCGCCCGAGCAGCGCCGCGCCCGCTTGCGCGCCGACGCCACCGCCCATCAGAACGACCCGGCCTATCAGTCGGAGATCATCGACGACGTGCAGACGGACCCGGCCTCGGTCAAGAGGGCGATGGCGGAGTCAGGGTCGAGCCACCCGCCGGCATGGACACCGGCCGATTCCGACAAGGGCCGTGCCGCCGAGATCCAGCGCCGCCTTGCCGACAGCAAGCAGGGCGATCCGAACACCCGCAAATATCTGAGCGAGCCTCCAGTGCAGTATCGTGTCGCGGCCGGCACGGCGCCGCAAGATCAGCTTGGCGAGGACGAGTACAAGAAGGAACGCCGCCTCAAGAAAGAGGCGGAAGGCAAGAAGGGCAGCGGCTGGTTCGACTGGATGCCGTCTCTGTAAGAACACCACGTTGTGTCGCCGGGCGTTGCGCCCGGTTCAGCCGCGCCGTTCCCGGAAAAATTCCTTGAGCAATAGACCCGCTTCGGTCTCGCCCATGCCCGGATAGATGTCGGGCGCGTGGTGGCAGGTCGGCGAGGCGAAAAAACGTACGCCATTGACCACGGCACCACCCTTGTCG
>NZ_RZQI01000837.1:0-2577 GCF_003998335.1 Mesorhizobium sp. M7A.F.Ca.CA.002.05.1.1
GCGTTTCGCCGACCTGCTGGGCGAGATCGCGGCCGAGGCCGTTCTGCCAGATGTCGGCTGCCTTGACCAGTTCGCGGGTCACCGTCGGGCCGCTATCGAGCAGCTTCTTGCCCGAATCGGAATTGTAGAAGGCGGCGATGTCGGTCAGTTCCTTTTCGGAGAACACTTTTGCGTAGGCGAGTGCGGCTTCCTTCTCGAGATCGGCGCGGCGCGAGGCCAGCGCCAGCGCCTTCTCGCTGATCGTCTTGCCGATCAGTTCCTGCATGTCCGGGTTCTTCTGGATCAGCTGCGATTCGAGCGCTGCGGCTGCCTGCGGCAGGATGTTGTCGAACGGGTCGGTCGCGTGGATCGCAGCGACCGCCGCGCGGGCGGCCTTCAGGTGCGATTCCGTGACATCCTGCGAAAACGCCGGCGAAGAAAAGGCGAAAACGGCCGAGGCCGCCAGAAGGACGGAAAGGCTGCGAACCCGGTTATGCAACGTCATGATCGGTAGAACTCCCTGGTTTTCGGGCGGCATGGACGGTTTGGATGCCGTCGCCGCCGGCGATGATGGCCGCTGAAGCCAGCCCGATGAAAAGACCATGCTCGACAACGCCCGGAATGGCGTGGAGAGCATTCGAAAGCGCTCTTGTATCCGGAATGCGGCCAAAAGATGCATCGAGGATAAAATGGCCGCCGTCTGTAACAAAAGCCTGGCCGCCCGTCATCCTCAATGTGACCGGCCCGGAAAGACCGAGCTTTTCAGCCGCCGCGGCAACCGCGATTTCAGTGGCGCGCAGGCCGAATGGATTGACCTCGATCGGCAGCGGAAAACGGCCGAGCGTCTCGACCATCTTGGAGCGGTCGGCGATGACGATCATGCGCTGGGACGCCGCGGCGACGATCTTCTCGCGCAGCAGCGCGCCGCCGCCGCCCTTGACCAGGGTCAGTTCCGGGTCGACTTCGTCGGCGCCGTCGACGGTGAGGTCGAGCTCTGGCGTTTCCTCCAGCGTCGACAGCGGTACGCCAAGTTCGCGGCACAGCAACGCGGTGCGCTCCGAAGTCGGCACGCCGATGACGGTCATGCCGGTGGCGACCTTTTCGGCAAGCAGCCGCACGAACTCTTCGGCCGTGGTGCCGGTGCCGATGCCGAGCCGCATGCCTTCGCTCACATGGGCGAGTGCTGCCCGCGCGGCTTCGACCTTCAACTGCCTTGCATCCATGTCGGTTATTGCCCCGGAAATTCGCTGCCGGGCTCGTAGCATTTTTGCCGGTCCGGTCAAAGCCCCAGGCGGCGGGTCCCCAGGTGATCCTGCGTAGGAATTATTTCCTTGACCGGTGAGGGCAGCTATGCTACATTTTTGGTTATGGTGCTGATTTGCGCCAACGACCCGCCGCTGTGGCGGGTTTTTCATTTCTGGAAGCTCGCCGCGAAATGTCCGGTCCGATGGGGCCTGCTTGCCCGGCGCGCTCGCCCAGGACAATCGCTTCAGGTTTTGGAATTCGCCCCGTCACCCTTTTCCTGACGCTGGCGCCGCCCCTCACCTGCCTGCCGGCATCCTCTCCCCGTATAGTGAGGGGCGCTCTCATCGGTGGTTTCGCCAATCACCAGCGTTGCAAGAAGGGCGCCGTCATTGCGGCCAGCCACTTCTCCCCGTCACTATACGGGGAGAAGTGCCCGGCAGGGCGATGAGGGGCAGCGCCGGCTTCCACAATTGGTGGTCCCGCCACACGTTGAAACTGTCACCGGTCTGAAGCGATTGCCAAGCCGGCTTGCCCCCAGTCAGCTTGCCTTGACGCGCCGCAGCCGCTATCGCCTGCCCATTGCACACCTGCCCAGGACAGACCATGACCCGACCAATCATCGTGTTCGACCTCGACGGTACGCTGATCGACACAGCGCCGGACCTGCTCGACAGCCTGAACCACAGCCTTGCCGCCAGCGAGATCGCCGCGGTCGACGAAGCCGGCTTCAGGCGTTTTGTCGGTCACGGCGGCCGGGTGATGATCGAGCGGGCGCACGCCGCCCATCAGCGATCGCTTGCCGTCGAGGAGCACGACCGGCTGCTGAAACTTTTCCTCGACCACTACACGCTCAACATCCCCGGCAAGTCGCGCCCCTACCCCGGTGTCGTCGAGGCGATCGCGCGCTTCGAGGAGGCCGGCTATGTCCTCGCCATCTGCACCAACAAATACGAAGCCAACTCGCTGGCGCTGATCGAGGCACTCGGCCTGACCAAACATTTCGCGGCCATCGCCGGCCAGGACACGTTCGCCTTCCGCAAGCCCGACCCGCGCCATCTGATCGAGACCATCAAGCTGGCCGGCGGCGACCCGCACCGCGCGCTGATGGTCGGCGATTCGCAAACCGACATCGACACGGCAAAAGCCGCCGGCATTCCCGTGGTGGCGGTCGATTTCGGCTACACCGACCGCCATGTCCGCGAATTCGAACCCTCGGCTGTCATTTCGCATTTCGACGCGCTGACGCTCGATCTGGCGCAGAAGCTGATTGCCGCTGCGGGAAACTGACGGAATGTAGCCGGCGTTGGTCGGAGACAGGGCGCAAAGCACAGCAAAACCGATCCCTGTCAGAAC
>NZ_RZQI01000838.1:0-2573 GCF_003998335.1 Mesorhizobium sp. M7A.F.Ca.CA.002.05.1.1
CATTTCCTTGGCCATCAGTTCGGCCAGTTCGACCGAACTGCCGGTGCGTTCGCCGTTGGCGCCAACCAGCGAGAAGGGCGGTCCTTGAGTCTGCACGGCGACGCGCAACTCGCCGCGCTTGGTGATGTCGTCGAGCGTACCGGCACTGGCAGCGGCAGTGAGCCCGGCGAGTGCAAGCCCGGCGATGAAAAATCTGGCAATCTTCATTTCGGTATTCCTCCTTGTTTTATTGTTCCACGTTGTTTTTCACCCTTTGGGGTGCTTTTTGAGCGGCAGCGCCGTTGCCGACGGCAGCCACCGTTCGAAAATCTTCCTGCCTCAGTCCCGTGCCACCGTCTCGGAAACCGTGATGCCACGCTTGGCCAGTTCGTCGAAGAACCTGATGTCGGGCACGTCCAGCAGCGGGTTCAAAAGGCCCGGTCTGGTGATCTCACGCCGCGCGAGCATCTGCGCCACGATGCTGGCGGGATAGCCGACGCCGAGGCTCATGCCGAACAGGCCCGAAGCCAGGTCCCGCTCGATGATCAGGTCCGACGTCACCGTCTTGGCGCGGCCGTCTTCGAGGCCGGAAAAGACATTGCGCATCACGCACAGGTCCTTCTCGCCGGGACCATATTGCAGTTGCGGGCCGAGCAGACGGCCGAGGAATTCGCGCGGGCTGTTGCCTGTGCCGGGCACCTTGTCTTCGGAGAGGAAGCCAAGCTCCTTCAGCGGCGCCCAGAAGGCCGACCATCCCGGCCAGCGCAGCGTGTAGCGGCCGGAGCGGCGCAATCCCTTGGCGGCGTCCAGCATCTCGACATAATGCAGCGCATCGCCATTGGGGAAGGCTTCGAGCTTGCCCAGACCCGCAACCTCGATTTCATGGATGAACGGATTGTCGTGCTGCTGGCCGGCCGGCACCGCGACGCGTTTCCCGTCTTCGATCATCACGCTGTCGCGGTTCTGGCTGACCAGGACCATGTCGAAATTCCAGCTCACCTTGTAGCACAGCGGCTTGGCCATCGCCTTCGGCTCGGGGATGCCGCCGCAATAGGAATCGATCGAGGAAATCGAGTCGAACTGCCTGGCGGCGCGCGCGTACAGCACGAGGTCGATGCCGGGGTCGAGCCCGCATTCGGTCATGATCGAGACGCCGGCCTGTTCGGCGGCTGGCGCCAGGTCGGCGATCGACTTGGCGTAATTGGTGGTGACCAGCGGCGTGCGCGTGGCGATCGCGGCCTGCACCGCCTGGCGCATCAGCGGCTGCGGCAACAGGTCGATGACGGCGTCGACATCATCAAGCACAGTGGCCAGCGCCGGGCCGATCGCGCCTTCAGGCACCACGAAGCGCACGCGGGCAAGATCGGTCAGGCCGGCAAGCCGGGCCGGGCCATCCGCTGCGGTATCGACGCAGACGATTTCCTCGACGCCGACGCTGGCGACGAGGTCGGCGATTGCCGCCCGACCTTGCAGGCCGAGGCCGCCTAGTACCGCGATCTTCATGCCGGCTCCTTGCGGTCGTCCGACCAGCAGCCTTCCGGCAGGCTGACCCATTTGTTGCAGGACGCCATGACGACGAAGGTTTCGCTGCGCACGACTTCGCCGGGCTCGCCGGCGCCGGGGATCAGTTCGCTGGTGACGCGGTAGAGATCGGCGACGTCACCGGCCACCGTCACGTCGACGATGATGTCGAAGCGCCCGGTGACCACCGAAGCCGAGTTGACGAAGGGCAGTTCGGAAATGCGCTGTGCCAGTTCGCGGGCCCGGCCGCGCCCCTGGGCATTGATGCCGACAATGGCCGAGATCAGCTCGGGGCGCTCGGTCAGGTTCAGCAGGCCGACGATCTTGAGCAGGTTGCGGTCGAGCAGGTTGCGCAGCCGCGTGCGCACCGTCGGCACCGAAATCGCCAACATCTCGGCGATGCGGTTGATGCCCGGCTGTGCATCCTGCGACAGCTGTTTGACCAGCCGCCGATCGGTCAGATCAAGATGTTCCCGCAAAGTCCCCGTCTTTCACAAAAGGAAAAAACTTCGGCTATTTTTTTGCCAATGTGCAAACAAGCTACGTCACGGATATTTGAAAAGCAAGGCGCTGTTTTCACGCGAACTGGGTAGGTCGTCTGCCTGCAGGCGGCCGAACGTGCTGGCGAAAGGCAGCGCGCAGACTAGGACAATCGTGTTGTGATCGGGCGATTGAAGGTGGTGATGCCCCGCTGTCGACGCATGCCGCCGGCGCGTGGCCCGTCCGGATTTCTTCGATATTAATTTTCTTGGTCAAGAATTTGCCCGATCAAGCTGGCACAAGGTCGGCGATCTGCAATGATGTTCCAAGTTTTTCTGACATGATGCTTCATCGATATGGGCGTTTGACTAAAGTGGCGCAGTGTTACCTTGCTTGCCTTGCGGTCCTGCTCGCATTCGGCCCGCCGGTCATGGCAGCCGATAATCGTCTGCACAATTGCGGCGACGATGAGCTCGACGCCTCCAAGCGGATCGTCGTGTGCACCAGCCTGCTGGAGGACAAGGCCGTATCGGTGAATGATCAAGCCCTTGCCCATTTCAACCGAGCGAATGCACTGGACGGCAGCGGCGAAT
>NZ_RZQI01000839.1:0-2573 GCF_003998335.1 Mesorhizobium sp. M7A.F.Ca.CA.002.05.1.1
GCATTGACGATCACGTTGCCGGCGCCGGCGTTGCCGGTGGTGCCGCCATTGCCGATCATCAGATTGCCGTTGTTGATGACGGTGTTGCCGGTGAAAGTGTTGTTGCCGGTGAGCGCCCAGGTGCCGGCATCGTTCTTGGCCAGCGTGGTTGCACCGCCGGCGCCGTCGGCGATCGCCCCGCCCATGATGTTGAGCGCGGTATTGGTGCCGCCGAGCGCGATGGTGCGCGGGCCGCTGCCGGAATAGGTAACCGCGGCCGTGTTGCTGAAGACGACGGCGCCCGTGCCTGAGGATTCGATGAAGCTGGTGCCGGCCGAGAGCGTGAACAGCCGGTCAGTCGTGTCGCCGCTACCGGTGTAGCGCAACGTCGAGCCGTTGCCGATCACCAGATTGGCCGCCGCGTTGGACGAGGCGCCGATGCTGCTTGCCTGGCCGCCATTCGCCAGCTTGCTGACGCCGAGCACACCGCCATTGATCGTGGTGATGCCGGCGTAGCTGCTGTTTTGATTGTTGAGGATCCAGGTGCCGGCGCCGTCCTTGGTCAGCGAGGTCACGCCGGCGCCGTTGTTGGTGATCTGTGCGGCAAGGCTGTTGTTGCCGGTGTTGGTGCCGCCGAGCGCCAGCGTCTGGCTCGTGCCGAGAGCCGAGAATGCGATCGCTCCGGTATTGGTGAAGGCGATCGCGCCGGTGCCGGAGGATTCGAGCCGGCTGCCGGCCGAGGCGCCGAGCGTGAACAGGCGATCGGTGCTGTCGCCCGTGCCGACATATTGCAGGGTGCCGCCGGTGAGGACGAGGTTGGCCGCAGCACTGCTCGATGCGCCGATCGCGCTGTTGACGCCGCCATTGGCCAGGCACGAGACCTGCAGCACGCCGCCTCTGACAGTGGTGCTGCCGGTATAGGAGCTCGCGCAGCCGCTGAGCGCCTGGGTGACGGTTCCGCCCTTGATGATCCCGCCGCTGCCGCTGATCGCGCCGGCAAAACCGGCCGCGCTGACGTTCGAGGCGATCGTCAGCGTCGCCGTGCCAAGCGTGACATTGCCGCCTATGGCGCCACCGCCATTCAGATAGGAGATGGAGGTGCTGAAATTGTTGAGATCGAGTGCGACACCGGCGGTGTTGTTCAGGCCGAATCCACCCGCTCCGATGGCGCTGCTGGAGCCGGCGCGCAGGATGCCACCTGTGACTGTCGTGATGCCGGTATAGGTGTTGTTACCGGACAGGACGAGCGTGCCTGCGCCGTCCTTCCGGAAGGCGCCGGCACCGACGATCGGGCCGCTCACGCCGAGCACGGTGGCGGCATTCACCACGTTGATGGCCCCACCGGTAGTGGCAAGTGTGATGCCGCGGTCGATGCTGATGCTGCCGCCGGTATAGGCAAGGACGCCGCCATTCAGGCCAAGGTTGGCGGAGGCGCTGGTCGAAGCGCCGATGCCGCTTGCCTGGCCGCCATTGGCAAGGCAATCCACGCTGAGCGTACCGCCGATGATGTTCGTCGCGCCGGTATAGGTGTTGTTGCAGCCGACAAACGTCTGGGTGCTGCTATTGTCCTTGGTGAGGCCGCCGGCCCCGGTGATGGCGCCGCTGAAGCTGACGGTCGTGCCGCCGACCGTCAGGGTCGCTCCGCCGAGGCGAACGGTACCGCCATTCGCGCCGCCTCCCGACAACCCGCCGACCTTGTTGTTGAAACCGTTCAGGTCGAGCGTGACGCCGGCGACATCCGCCAAATTCATGGCATTGGGACCACCAAAGGCCTGGGTCGATCCGGCGCGCAACGTGCCGCCGTCAATGAATGTCGGACCGTTGTTGCTGTTGGTGCCCGAAAAAACCAGAGTGCCGGCGCCGGCTTTGTGAAACGGCACGGCGCCAACCACCGTGCCGCTGACGGTGAGCGTCGTTGCCGCATTGGTGACATCGAGCGAGCCACCCGCGCCTCCGTTGAGCGTGAAGCCGCGATCGGTGCTGGCGGTCGCCCCGGTATATTGCAGCGTTCCGCCGGTCTGGATCACGAGGTTCTCGGCATCCGAGGACGATGCGCCGATACCGCTCGCCACACCGCCATCGGCCAGCGTGTTGACCGACAGCGTACCGGCGGAGATCGTCGTGATGCCGGTATAGGTGTTGGCGGCATTGCCAAGTGTCAGCAGGCCGGCGCCGGTCTTGTTGAATCCGGCATCGTCCGAACCGACGACCACGCCGCCGAAGCTCAGATTGCCGCTGTCGACCTGGATCGTCCGCGGTGCACCACCATTGACCAGGGTAAAGCCGCGGTCGGTCGTGCCCGCACCGACGCCGGTATATTCCAGCGTACCGCTTTCGAGCACCAGGTTCGCCGAAGCCGCGCCCGAAGCGCCAATGCTGCTCGCAGAGCCGCCATTGGCGACGCTGTCGATGGCCAACGTGCCGCCGCTCAGCGTCGTGCCCCCGGTGTAGCTGTTCGCGCCGGTCAGCGCGACCTTGCCGGCGCCGCCCTTGGCGAAGCTGGTTGCGCCGCCATTGTCGACGATCGTCGACGCGATCGTGAAGGTACCGGTGCCCGTGCTGTTTTCGAGCACGGGCACCGGTACCTTCACGAT
>NZ_RZQI01000840.1:0-2560 GCF_003998335.1 Mesorhizobium sp. M7A.F.Ca.CA.002.05.1.1
GGATGACTATGCAAGCCGGCATCAGGGCGAAATAGGCGACGAACAGGGCGACGAAGGGAATCGAGAAATACAGGGAAGCCGTCACCGCCGGTTGCGCTTGCTCCGGTGCGTAGCCGAGAGAGGCCAGGAACAGGATGTTGAGGAAGGCGCTCGCCGCCAGCGAGGCGATGGCATAGCCGAACAGGATGACGGTGAAACGGATGAGGTAGCCGACGAGACGGGTCATCCCAGATCTCGGCCCAAATCCCGGCGCATGCCCGACTTGCGTCCGGCCAGAAGCCAGTAGACCGAACCGGCGGCAATGCCGGCGGTGGCCAGGAAACCGAGAAAGCCCGGATTGAAGATAAAACTGCCGGCCGAGCGCGGCATGGACACGCCAAAGGCGATGGACGTGATCGCACCCGTGGCGGCAAAGTAGAACCATCCCCGAAGCGAAAACCATTCAGCGACAAAGAGCGCCGGGCCGACGATTAGCAGCGCGGCGATCGTCACGGTCAACACCGCGAGCGGGAAGGAACCCAGCCAGTCGAAAGCGAAAATGATGGACCAGTTGCCATCTTCCAAACCTTCCAGAAGAGCGATCAGCAGCACCGGGACCAGGATCGAGGTCAGCACGGCGGCGATATAGCCGACCGCCATCACGGCGAGGCGCTTCAGCCAGGCGACGGGGCGGCTCACGCCTCGCCGTGCCCCGCTATCATCATCGCTTCCAGCGCCAGCCGGTCGACCTTGCGCATGCGCTCGGAGTCGGACTTGAGCTGGCCGCAGGCGGCGAGGATGTCGCGGCCGCGTGGCGTGCGGATCGGCGAGGCATAGCCGGCGTTGTTGATGTAGTCGGCGAATTTCTCGATCGTCTCCCAGTCCGAGCACTGGTAGTTGGTGCCAGGCCACGGGTTGAACGGGATCAAATTGATCTTGGCCGGAATGCCCTTGAGCAGCTTGATCAGCCCCTTGGCGTCCTCGATGGAATCGTTGACATCCTTCAGCATCACATATTCGAAGGTGATGCGCTTGGCGTTCGACAGGCCGGGATAGGCGCGGCAGGCGGCGATCAGCTCCTTCAGCGGATACTTCTTGTTGATCGGCACAAGCAGGTCGCGCAGATCGTCATTGGTGGCATGCAGCGAGATCGCCAGCATGACGCCGATCTCCTCGCCGGTGCGGAAGATTTCCGGCACGACGCCGGAGGTCGACAGCGTGATGCGGCGCTTCGACAAGGAAAGGCCGTCACCGTCGGAAGCGATCAGCAGCGCCTTCTTGACCGCTTCGAAATTGTAAAGCGGTTCGCCCATTCCCATCATGACGATGTTGGACACTTTGCGGCCCTCGGCCGGCACGATGGCGCCGTCGGGCGTGTCGCGGTCGGGAAAATCGCCGAGCCGGTCGCGGGCGGTGAGCAGCTGGGCGAGGATCTCCTCAGCCGTCAGATTGCGCACCAGCTTCTGCGTGCCGGTGTGGCAAAACGAGCAGGTCAGCGTGCAGCCCACCTGCGAGGAGATGCACAGCGTGCCGCGACCCTCTTCGGGAATGTAGACAGTCTCGATCTCGACCGGCCGGCCGGCGCCGCGCGGCGGAAAGCGGAACAGCCATTTGCGCGTGCCGTCGGCGGAAATCTGCTCCTCGACGATCTCGGGCCTGGCGACGGTGAAGTGCTTGTCCAGTTCGGCGCGCAGATCCTTGGAAATGTTGAACATGCCGGCGAAATCGGAGACGCCGCGCACATACATCCAGTGCCACAGCTGCTGGGCGCGCATTTTCGCCTGGCGCTCGGGCACAGTGCCTGATGCAACCAGAGCCTCGGCGAGCTCGACCCGCGTCAGGCCGATCAGCGACGGCTTTTCGGGCTGTGCCGCGCGGGCGCGCAACGCGTCGCGGGCGCCGTCAGTGGTGAGATCGAATGAAAGGGTCATGGTTGCACTGATATAAGCGGTTTGCGGCCGATTTCACGCATCGTGCCGGAAAGGAAGCGCGGCGCATAGCACAGGTTGAGGGCAGAGTCATGGGTTGTGCCGGTTTAACCTCTGGCCTGCACGTGTTAGGGCTCGATACTCCCCGCTCGAGGACAGACATGGCCGGCACATCGCGAAGATATCCCATGCTGCGGCGTTCGCGCGCGATGTGGGGCTCACGGCGGGTGTGGCAGCCGCGCCTGGTGTTCTGGGCCGGGGCGCTTGGCATCGGTGTGATCAGCGTGCTGTTCGCGGTGCTGGCGGACAGGGCGCAGGAACTGTTTCACCTGATGACAGGAGACGGAGGCGGCTGGCGTTTCTATCTGCCGCTTGCCGTTACGCCGTTGGGTTTCGTGCTGTGCGCCTGGCTTGCCCACACCTTCGTTCCCGGCTCGCAAGGCAGCGGCATTCCGCAGGCGATCGCCGCCCGCCATCTTCGCGACGACGAGGACCGAAGTCATATCCTGTCCCTCAAGCTGGTGGTCGGCAAAATCATGCTCACCATCGTCGGCCTGTTCTGCGGCGCCTCGATCGGCCGCGAGGGTCCGACCGTGCAGGTCGGCGCGTCGCTGATGCTGCAGGCGGCGCGCTGGGGCGGCATGGTGCAGGCG
>NZ_RZQI01000083.1:0-11977 GCF_003998335.1 Mesorhizobium sp. M7A.F.Ca.CA.002.05.1.1
GGATACGACGTCGACCGGTTCCATCAACAACGTGACGGTGGAGCAGAAAACCGAAGTCACCCAGATCATCCGGGAGACGAAAGTGGAGCCTGTGTCCAACGTCGATTTTGACATCACCGTCGGCGTCGAAGTTCCGCGGCAAAAGGTCAGGCTGCATCGTTTGCCGGCTCGTATCGTCAAGATCGTTCCCGCTTACGAAAGCTACGAGTATTTCGTGCTTGCGGACGGCCGGATCGTGATCGTTGATCCGGATACGTTCAAGATCGTCCTGATTTTGACCTGATATGTCCGAGCAGTGGTCCGCCCTCCAGAGGGCGGACCGCCATTGCTGGGCTGCTATGGATTCAAAGCAACCCGCAAAAGGGACTGCAAGCGGCAGGTGATACACCCTGCCACCGCATCGCGAGGGCTAGAGACGCCCGAGCACGACCAGGATAATGACTATAAGCAGCAGAAGACCGAGGCCGCCGCCGCCGTAATAGCCGGTGCCGTAGAATGGCCCGCCGCCAAGCCCACTAAAACCGCCAAGCAATGCAATGATCAGAATGATGATAAGAATTGTGCCGAGACCCGTGACTTGCTCTCCTGTTTGCGGCTTCGCGCCTTAGAGGGAGCGGCGGTCGCCGGCTGATGTGATTATGAACTCGCTACAAGCCTTCCTGTTCCCGACTGAGACCGCATCGACGCTGCCAGGTTCAAGGATGTCAGGCGAACAAAGGTCACCCCGAGACGCCCAAGTAGCCCCGGTCTTTCAGCAATCCAGCGAGATGGGCGGCGTTTGATGCTGCCATTTCGATCGCACCCGAGACCTTTTCCGGAGTCGCCGGCAGATCGACATAGTTAACCTCCTGCATGGCCTCGCCGACCCAGTAGACCCCGCCATTGGCCGGGATGGTGAAGCCAACATCGTTCAGTGCCTGAAAGCATTCCGCCTGGCAGTGATGCGCACCGTCCTCATTGCCGACGATGGCCACCAAGGCCACCTTTCCTGCTGCCGGCATGCGCCCTTTGTCATCGGTCTCCTCGAGAAACGCATCCATCCGCTCCAGGACGCGCTTGGCCACACTCGAGGGCTGGCCAAGCCAGATCGGGAGGCCGAGTACGAAAATGTCGGCCGCCAGTATTTTTTCTCTGAGTTTCGGCCAATCGTCGCCCTCGCCCATGTCGGAGAGCACGCCGGGCTTGATATCGTGACTGAGCGCACGCACGATCTCGCCCTTCACCTCGTATTGCATCAGCGCCGCCAGGACATCGGCGAGCAACCGATCGGTGGAGGATTTTTCCCTGTCGTTCGAAGCTTTGAGCGAGCAATTGAGTGCGAAGGCCGTAAGCGGCATCTGGATCTCCCTGCATTGTCCTAATTGCAAATCGCCGCGACGACGTCGCGACAGCCCATTCGCCCGTTGCGGGAGCGCCCGGCATTTAACGCCAGGGTTGAATGCTTGTTCCGCCAAGCGGACCAACAGGCCGGGGGCGAGACGGCCCCCTCCTCCCACTTGGTGACGGTCCAGCCGGCTCACAGGGGCACTGACCACTACTGGAGGACAGACAGCGATGAGCGATTCCGACGCAGGCTGTCTGGCGCAAAGAACCTGCAAGGTCACATGATCGCCAACTGCGGCGAATTCCTGCCGATCGAGGCACCGGCAGAATTCGTCAAGGCGCTGGCGGAATTTGCACCGAGATAGGTGAAGCGATCCGCGTTTATGCAGGTGCCTACTGGCTCGCGGAAGTTACGCGCCAGACCGTGTTTCCGACATCGTCGGCGATCAGCAACGCGCCCGATTTGTCGACGGCAACACCGACCGGCCGCCCGTGCGCCTTGTTGTCCTTGTCGAGGAAACCGGTGACGACATCCTGCGGCTTGCCGTCTGGATGACCGTCCTTGAACGGCACGAAAACGACCTTGTAGCCGTTGAAGCTCTTGCGGTTCCAGCTGCCATGCTCGCCAACAAAGGCGCCGTTGCGATACAGGTCCGGCAGGTTGGTTCCAGTGTAGAACGCCAAGCCCAGAGGTGCGACGTGGGAACTCAAGGCATAATCGGGAGGGATCGCCTTGGCGACCAGGTCCGGCCGCTGCGGCATCACGCGCGGGTCGACATGCTGACCATAGTAGCTGTACGGCCAACCATAGAACGCGCCGTCCTTGACCGAGGTCATGTAGTCGGGAACCAGGTTAGGACCGAGCTCGTCGCGCTCGTTGATAACAGCCCACAGCGCGCCGCTCTGCGGCTCCCAGCTCAGTCCGTTGGGGTTGCGCAGGCCGCTCGCGAAAACACGATAACGGCCAGTGGCCCTGTCGACTTCCCAGATGGCGGCCCGGTCCTTTTCCGCCTGGATGCCGTTCTCGGTGATGTTGCTGTTGGATCCGATGCCGACATAAAGCAGAGACCCGTCGCGGCTGGCCACGAGAGACTTTGTCCAGTGGTGATCGATAGGCCCGCCGGGCAACGGCGTCAGCACGGTGCCCGGGGCGGTGATCTTGGTGTCGCCCGACGTGTAGGGGTACCGCACGATGGCGTCGGTGTTGGCGACGTAGAGATCGTTGCCGACCAGCGCCACACCAAAGGGCGAATTGAGATGATCGAGAAAAACCTCCTGGACATCGGGCACACCATCGCCGTTGGTATCGCGCAGCAGAGTGATACGGTTGCTTCCTTCGGTGCCGCCGCCCGACGTCGCCATGGACTCGATCCAGCCCATGACCAGGTCTTTCGGCCGCTTGATCGCTGCACCGGGCGGCGCCACGGATTCGACCACCAGAACGTCACCATTCGGCAATGTGTAAAGCGAGCGCGGATGCTTCAAGCCCTTGGCGAAGGCCTGGATTTGCAAACCCTTGGCGACCGTCGGCCTTTCCTCCTGTTTCCAACCGATGACCGACGCGACATGCATCGGCGGCACCAGATACTGGATCGGTTCAGGCAGCGTCGGGTTCGCTCCGACCTGATCGGTGGGATCCGGTTCGTTGTCGCTGCATGCGGGCAGCACCAAAATCGATCCGCACAGCAGACCGAGGCTGGCGATACGCGGGATATGTCTGGCGGAGACATTCATTCGA
Source organism: Mesorhizobium sp. M7A.F.Ca.CA.002.05.1.1 (assembly GCF_003998335.1). Lineage (NCBI taxonomy): Bacteria > Pseudomonadati > Pseudomonadota > Alphaproteobacteria > Hyphomicrobiales > Phyllobacteriaceae > Mesorhizobium > Mesorhizobium sp. M7A.F.Ca.CA.002.05.1.1. The sequence goes on from NZ_RZQI01000083.1 coordinate 3,062, forward strand.
CCACCTCCACCTGAGTGCGGCCGGAACTCCATCCCAGCAGGCCCACCAAGAGAATAACGATCACGGCGGCGGCGGACAGGATGAGCCCCGTCGGCACGACCGAGGTCCAGGCATCCCGGCTGTGCACCAGTGCGTTGAAGAGCGACATGACGAGCACGATGAGGCTGCCGAGGAGATATGGCCATACGCGCCCGGCTTCACCGGAAAGCCGGTCGGTAAACAAATCGACCAGTGCTGCAAGAACCGCGAGCACGCCTACAAGCAGGCCGGCAAGCAGCAGCCAGGCGGAGAAATCGGCCCACATCATTTCAGCGCTTTGCCAATAGGCAGCGTCGGTCAGCAATGTGCCGACGAAACACGCATTTGCGACTGCCATCGGCGTTTTATGCAACGGACGCCTGGCGGCCACCAATACGGATCGGGCACGGGCCATGGACATTCTCCACCTTTGAAGCTGTACCTGTCCTCCAAACCAACTTGTGGTTAGGAGGTTCCCGGAACCGTTTGCGTTCAAGAACTCGTGATGGCGCTGGCGATGTCTCAGAACGGCTCGGCGTCCGATCCTCCTGCGGAGTTAGCGCAATGTCCGCAAGGTGATCGAGTATCGATGCAGGTCAACTGGCGGAATGCTGTGCTCCCATTCAGTGCGCGATCGTCCAGTCATGAGATACGCCGACCTTGGTTCGACGACGATGGTCCGGCGATCCCACTTGGCGCCATTCTTCCGCCGGAGCCGGAAGCTGCAAGGCGCCAGCAACGAAACACCCGCAACGTCTTCGAAATGAGGCTTGTCTCGATGCCAGCCGATGCCGGCGCCGGGCCGGTATTCATTGATCAACACTTGCGCGAAGGCCTCGGCGGGCTTGCCTGCCAACGCCGCGATCTGGTCGCGCAGGGCCAACAGGAAGTCAGGGATCGGCGGGGCCTCGACTACCTGGCGCCTATCGTAGTCGTAGCGCAGGCCAAAACCCACGACGCGCCGGTTTGCCAGATGGCCATGGAAATCGAACGCCTCGAAAGGCAGGCCTTCGAGATGCCGGGCGAGTTCGGTTTCTTCTTGCGCGGTGATAAGATCAGGCTGGTAGAGGAAGCCTTCCGGCAGGTCGTCGGCAGCACCAAAGAGATCGTGCTGGAGCCCGGATGAGCCGGAGCCGAGTGTTTTCGATTTGGGTGCCGCCATCCCAGCTAGATGGTGAAGGCCAGCCCGCCTGGCAATATCGGAACCGAGCCAGCATCTGCACCCCACCCTGTGGACATCACCGCATCAAAGCCTGCCAATCCGGAGATTATCGGGGTGACGGTATTCTACTCAGGATTTCGCGGGCATGCCTTGAATGCGACCGAGGGAGGTTGCATGCATGTACGTACGGTTCTTACCAAACCGCGAGCCTTCGTTGCCAGTTGCTTGTCAGCAACTAGATTGGCAACGCGGCATCCCCAAAAAATGCCGCGGTGGCCGACGCGGGTTTAGGCAACGGTGTCTCACCGGCACCATCGCGTCGGCCACTTGAAATGGTCCTTGGCGGCTCAGTGGCGGAGAAGCCTCTGTTGGCCCAGCGCTCAAGCGCGAGGCCGTTCCTGCCTCGCGGGATGATGCGAGCCCAAATCTCCGATTAGCCGGCGATACTGGGTTTCAGGTGGACCATAAGAATCTCGCGCCAACTTTATGAGACCATCTCGATCGCGGATCGTGATCTCTCCGCGGCGCGCTCGGATATAGCCGTAACTCTCGATCATCTGCAGACCGACGGTAACCCCCGGACGCCTGACACCAAGCATGATGGACAGAAACTCATGGGTTATCATAAGTCTGTCGCCGACAGTGCGGTCGCTGCACATCAAAAGCCATCTCGCCAGCCGGACTTCCAGGCTCTGCCGTGCGTTGATCGAAGCCGTATAGCTTGTCTGAACATGAAAATATTGGACATAGCGCAACAGGAACGACCGCAACGTAGGACTGTTCTCCAGGGCTTCGACGAATGGGGCAGCCTCTATCCGGAGCGCCTCGCATGTCGACTGGACGTAACAATCAAAGTTCGCCTGGTCGTCCCCCATGATCAGGGCCGAACCCGTCATTCCTTCGAACCCGATGATTCCGACTTCCGCTTCGGTCGCTGGCGCAGTCCGCGCCACCACCGAGGCCAGTCCGCTTTCCAGAAAATAGACGGCTTCGATCTTCTGCCCCGCATTCTCCAGTGGCGCGCGCACCTCCAGGAAAACGCTCGCCAGATGCGGCCTTAGCCGCGCGAGATCGTCCGCGCTCATGCGGCGAAGCAATTCGCTCTTGGCTTGCAGTATCTGGTAATCCACGAGACTCTTTTCCCTTGGGCAAGAGCACTGGGATCTCTTAGCCGGCCGCGTCCGTCTAACGAGCGGACGGTAACGAACCATAGACCTCGTCTCGCGCAGCACTAGACGAGCCGGCGCGTTGGTATGAAACCGACAGTTACTGCTGAAAACTCGAAGGCCTTGTTGGCTGACCATCTTTCGCCAGCAAACGAGCCTCCCGCAGGATAGAGGCGCGATCGAACTCTTGGAGAAATATGATTTCGCGTATCTGCTGTTCAGTGGCGCCTGTATCCCGCGCCAGCGCGGTTATCGCGTCTACTGGCAGACCGGGGTGCTCGGGCGCCTTTGCCATGCAACGCCATGCCTCGCGATGGGCAAGAGCGGTGGTCACTCCCAAGCGTCAGCGCCCAATTGTGCTGCTGACGATTTCCTTTTGTACGCTTCCGTACAGAGCTTTGCGAGTCAATTCGGGCCCGAGGCTGATTTGAGGGTTCTTGCGTCCTTGCGTCGTCCGTCCGTCGCCCCGAAATTCTTCGGAACGTTTGCTCGGCTGAGAGGTTCAAATACTCCACCCAACAGGAGTCTCGAACGATGGATCACACCAACCGCGTACGCCTCACAAGCACCGAACTGACACCAGACATTCTCGAAGACGCCACGATTTACGACGCGGACGACAACAAGGTCGGCAGCGTTTCGCACGTCCACGGCTCTGGAGCCGCCAGTCAGGTCGTCATCGATGTCGGCGGCTTTCTCGGCATAGGTGCCAAGCCGGTGGCCGTTCCCGCGAGCCAGTTGGAATTCATGCGCGATGAAGACGGCGACGTTCACGCGGTGACGAACTGGACCAAGGATCAGCTCAAGAGCATGCCCGAGCATCACGATGCATGATTTCGAGGACTTCACCTTGAACGGGAGCGGCCGCTTGGCCGCTCTCTGAACGTCCCTTGGGCGCGACAGGATGGACAGACGATGCGGCGCGAGACCGGAGCCTGCTTCTGCGGAGGGATCGCCGCAGCCATGGACGGAGAGCCTTTCTGGATATGCTACGATCACGACGACGATTGCCGCCGGGCCATCGGAAGTCCGATGACAATCTGGGTCGGTTACCGGCCTGAGCAATTTCAGCTTCTTAGAGGGACACCGAAGGCCTTTTCGAAAACGCCAGGCGTCACCCGCACGTTCTGCCCGGACTGTGGAAGCTCGATAGGCTATAGCGACGAAGGTCTGCCGGACGAGTTCTACGTGACGGTCGGTTTTCTTGACAAACCTGAAGGTTTTCAGCCGCAAGCCCATGCCTATTGGGATCTGAGGCTACCGTACATCGAGTTTGATGACAGCCTGCCACGCATCGACCGATATTCGAGGAAGCGCGACCCGAAGTTGGGCAACCCGCGCGACCGGTAGTCGCGGTGCAAGGCGCGAGGGCATCGGCGGAACCTGACGATCGCTAACGGGTTATTCGGGCAGACCCGTCGGGTGCCACCATGCCATCGACCGTGATCCGAAACGCACAATACGACCCCGCCACCAGGATCCTCTCGGTCTGGTTTGTTCCGAGCGGCAAACGTTACGACTATGAGGATGTTGCTCCGGTAACTTATGCCGCTTTCACCAAAGCTTTCTCAAAAGGCCGCTTCTTCAATGAATTCATCCGAGATCGCCATCGGTATCGCCGCGTGGCGTGACAAGTTCGGACATGAGCAGACGATGCACGGAACCTGACCCGCATCGTCTCGTTGACGTCTCGTCGAAGCAAACCAGGCAATGACAATTCATCTGGATATGCTCGGGACCGGCAAAGATCGATCGGAACAGGCTTCAAGGGAGTTCAAGAGCCATGACGGCCAAGAAGCAGAAGACCGAAAGCAAGGACAAGAAGGCGCTGCGCTTGGCAGAGACCACCGACGTCTCACCCAAGCAGGCCAAGGAGCTTATGCAAAAGCATGGCAAGGACAGCCCCAAGGTCGAGAAAGAAGCCAGAAACTTCAAGGCGGAAGGATAGGACGCATTGAGGCCCGGCTTGCATGACCCCTGCAGGGGATCGGCCGCCAGGCAATTCGGGATTAAGGGGGCTCGCCGGCCTTTTCGGCCGCGAGCGCAAAGGGGAAGCGCAGCACCAGGTTGCGGTTCTCGTCAAAAATCTCGAAGGCCAATCCGGTACGCAGCGGCTTGCCATGCAGCAGTTCTTCGGCGAGGATTTCCTTCGCCGACGCCATCGCGTTTTCCTCGGCGCTCGCTAGATCAGAAAATTCCTGGCCCTCGGGATCCTCCTGCAAGCTTCCGCTCTCGTCTCGAAGGTCGAAAAAGTACCTGGACATGCCGACTGAACTCCTCATTGCGACGATGGAATCGGAAGCGCCAGCCTCAGATTTCAGTGCCTGATGTACCCGGATTGTCGAAGAGCACAGCCAGGCCATGCTCGATGGCGCAGGCCGCAATCAGATCATCGAAGGCCTTTCCCGAAAGCGGGCAACTTGGCATCACCTCCCGAATTGCGGTTCCGGCCTTGGCGGTAGAGATCACATCGTGGCGTTTCTTGCGTGTCTCGACATATTGCTGGACCAGGATTTTCAGGCGCCTCACCGCAACATCGTCCGTAAACATGGATTCCTCAGCCAATGCCTGAAGTAAGGCTGTCGGCCTGATCATCGTGCCGACGGTCTCGGGTTTAGCCGAGATTGCTCGCACAATATTTCCATGGGCCGTTGGTTCCCCCGACCGCTTGCTTGGTAATTTTCGTACAGGGAATGCCCTTGCCCGCGCTTTTACCGAGCCCAACCGACGTCGGGTTTCCGATGCCAATGGCGAGCCTTCAGGCTTGCATCACCTTGCGGCTGTGACGTGCAACGACACTTTCCTCATCGGTCGCAATCACGCGCACCTCCACCTTGCTCTCGGGACGACTGATGATTTCGGCGTGGATGTCGTTGGCGCGTTCTTCAAGCACCACGCCAAGCCAGGTCAATTTTTCGCATATGGCCTTGCGGATGGACGCGGACCGTTCGCCGATGCCGGCGGTGAACACGAGGCATTCAAGACCACCCATCGTGTTTGCAAGCGCTGCTGCTTCCCTCGCCGCGCGGAAGGCAAAAAGCGCCATCGCCTCTTGGGCGCGAGGATCGTTGCTCCCTTCCAGCGTCCTCATGTCGCCCGAAATACCGGATACGCCGAGCAGTCCCGACTTCTCGTAAAGCATCGTCTGCAGCTCCTCAGCCGCGATGCCTCTTTCCAGTAGGAAGTGCAACAGCACGCCGGGATCGATGGCGCCGCACCGCGTGCCCATGACGAGGCCATCCAGGGCCGAAAACCCCATCGTCGTATCGATGCTCTTGCCCTCGCGCAAAGCGCAAAGGCTGGCACCATTGCCGAGATGGGCGACGATGGTGCGTTTCGCCGCAAGAGTTGGCGATATCCCGCTGAGCCGCCCGGCGATGTATTCATAGGAGAGACCGTGAAACCCGTAGCGGCGCAAGCCTTGCCCTTCATATTGGCGCGGAAGGGCGAAGCGCCGCACGAGCGGATCGATCGTCTGGTGGAAAGCGGTGTCGAAACAACCAACCTGTGGCAGGTCCGGTTGCAAGGCGGCTATCGCGCGGACCGGCGCGAGACTGCGAGGCTGATGCAGCGGAGCGAGCGGCGTCAGTCTGTCGATGGCGTCGATGATGTCTGGGGCCAGACGGACAGGTTCGATGAACTCGCTTCCGCCATGCACGATACGATGGCCGGCGCAGAGCAGGTTTCTTTCGCCGATTTCGCCCTGCACCCAATTCAGCATCTCGCCTATGGCCGCGTCCCGCGGCTTGTCGGTGGCGAGCTGCCGATCGCACTGCACCGTTCCGTCGGCCGCTTTTGCGCGGAGTGTGGGTGTGTCGCCCAAGTCCAACGTGCCGCGCGAAACGAGCTGCATATCCTGTGACGAGACAAGATCGTAAAGCGCGAACTTGATGCTGGACGAACCGGCATTCAGCGCCAGGATCGACCGACGCGTCATTGGCGCGCCTTTGCCGCGCCTTTGTCGGGCCAGCTCCATTTCTGGATTTCGGGCATATCCTCGCCGTGCTCGCGGACATAAGCCCTGTGCTTCACCAACCGGCCGTGGAGTTCGCCGGCAAGCCCTTCAGCCCTTTCGGCCAGTCCCGGCACACGTTCGATGGCGGCAAGCGCGAGGTGGTAGCGATCGAGTTCGTTGAGCACCACCATGTCGAACGGCGTCGTCGTGGTGCCCTCCTCGCGGAAGCCATGCACATGCATGTTGTCATGGTTGGCGCGACGGTAGGTCAGGCGATGAATAAGATAGGGATAGCCGTGATAGGCGAAGATTACAGGCCGTGTCTTCGTGAACAACGCATCGAAGTCTCCATCGGCGAGCCCGTGCGGATGCTCGGTGTTCGACTGCAGCGTCATCAGGTCGACAACATTGACGACACGGATTCTCAGGTCGGGGATCGCAGAGCGCAGAATGTCGGTCGCGGCCAGCGTTTCCAGGGTGGGCACGTCGCCGGCGCAGGCCATGACCACGTCGGGCTCCTCGCCCTGAGCAACCGTACCGGCCCATTCCCAGATGCCCGCCCCCGCCTTGCAATGCGCTTCGGCTTCTTCAATGGACAGCCATTGCGGTGCCGGCTGCTTGCCGGCGGTAATGACATTGATGCGGTTATAGGTTCTCAGGCAATGATCTGTGATCCACAGCAGGGTGTTGGCATCCGGCGGAAAATAGAGCCTTACCGTATCGGCCTTCTTGTTGGCGACCAGATCGGCAAAGCCCGGATCCTGATGGCTGAAACCATTGTGATCCTGCCGCCAGACATGCGAGGTCAAAAGGTAATTGAGCGAGGCGATCGGCTTGCGCCAGGCAAGCTCGCCGGAGGTCTTCAGCCATTTGGCATGCTGGTTGACCATCGAATCGACAATGTGGATGAAGGCCTCATAGCAGGAGAACAGGCCGTGGCGGCCGGTGAGCAGATAGCCTTCAAGCCAGCCCTGGCAGAGGTGCTCGCTGAGCACCTCCATGACACGTCCGTCACGGGAAAGATGGACGTCGTAGGGTTCAATGCGCTGCATCCAGAGCCGATCGGTAACTTCGAACACCTCGTCGAGGCGGTTGGATGACGTCTCGTCCGGCCCCATCAGGCGAAAATTCCGCGCCTCGGCATTGAGGCGGAACACCTCGCGAAGATAGCTTCCGCAAATCCGCGTCGCTTCAGCGACGACGCCTCCCGGACGAGGCACTTCCAGCGCCAGGCTTTTCCAGTCGGGAAGCACAAGATCGCGCTTCAACAGTCCGCCATTCGCGTACGGGCTTGCGCCCATGCGCTTTGTCCCTGTTGGGGCAAGTGCCGCGAGCCCCGGCAACAGATGCCCGCTTTCATCGAACAGCTCTCCCGGTTCGTAGCTTCGCATCCAGTTCTCGAGGATCTTGCGGTGGCCCTCATTTCCGCGTGCGTTCGACACCGGCACTTGATGCGAACGCCAGAAACCCTCGACCTTCTCGCCATCGACCTCCTTGGGACCTGTCCATCCCTTGGGGCTGCGCAGCACGATCATCGGCCATTGCGGGCGTTGACCATGCCATCCCGGAGCCCGTGCCTGCTCCTGAATGGACCGGATGCGATCGAGCACCGTGTCGAGCGTCGCGGCCATCGACTGGTGCATGGCAAGCGGCTCGTGGCCTTCGACGAAGAACGGTTCGTAGCCATAGCCGGCGAAGAGACTTCGCAACTCCTGATCGTCCATACGGCCGAGGATCGTTGGATTGGCGATCTTGTAGCCGTTGAGATGCAGGATCGGCAGGACGGCGCCGTCCGACATCGGGTTCAGGAACTTGTTGGAATGCCATGCCGCCGCGAGCGGACCGGTCTCGGCTTCGCCGTCACCAACGATACAGGCAACCACCAGATCCGGGTTGTCGAAGGCCGCGCCAAAGGCGTGAACCAACGCATATCCCAATTCACCACCCTCATGGATGGAGCCTGGCGTCTCGGGCGCGGCATGGCTTGGCACGCCGCCGGGGAAGGAAAACTGCCGGAACAGTTTCCTGAGGCCGTCTTCGCCCTGCCCGATATCGGGATAGATCTCGCTATAGGTGCCCTCGAGCCAGGCGTTGGCGACCATTGCGGGACCGCCATGGCCCGGCCCGCAGATAAACAGAGCATCGAGGTCGCGTTCGCGTATGACGCGGTTCAGATGCACGTAGAGAAAGTTCAGCCCCGGCGTCGTGCCCCAATGGCCAAGCAGCCGCGGCTTGACGTGTTCGGCCTTCAACGGTTCGCGCAACAGCGGATTGTCGAGCAGGTAGATCTGGCCGACCGAGATGTAATTCGCGGCGCGCCAGTAGCGGTCCATGAGGTCGATCCGTTCGTGGCCGATGGCCTGCGGCGTCGCGGCAGCCTTGTCGTTCATCGACATCTCCAGCTTCGGTTCGCTGGTGATAACTGGGGCATCTTTGCGCTTGAGCAACCCCCGACTGCCGCGTTCGGGTCGGCGTCACGACCCACGCGGCCGAGAGACCGGACGCCATCTCGGCCGGGCTTGCGGCCCTATCCGCAAATAGGCGGGAACCTTGAAGTCCTCCGGCGGTTAGAAACTGAAATCGCGAAGACCAAGCTCAAGGAAGGGACCGAGAAG
>NZ_RZQI01000841.1:0-2558 GCF_003998335.1 Mesorhizobium sp. M7A.F.Ca.CA.002.05.1.1
CTGTCGAACCTGACATATCCGAGATCGTCGGAGCCGTTGCCGTATCTGTTGTAGTGAGGATCGTCCGCAAGGGTGATCCGGTTTCCGTTCGCCATGAAGAACGTGCATCCGGGCGTTGGCTCGACACTCTGGCATGGCACGTCGAACACAGTCTTGAACGGGGAATTGATCTCGGTGGAAACCGCCGCGCGGGCCGTCTTGGGAACGCCCGGCATCGTCATTTCAGCATATTGCATCTGGCGGTCGAGGCGGTTGATGAGGCCACCGCTTTCCTGCGAAGCGTGCGGTCCAAAATCCATCGACAGTTTCGCGCCCAGATAGGCGCCTTGCGTCATCCCGTCACGATAGCCGGCGTAGACGCTTGCCGTCATGTCGTTGTCGAAGGCATAGCCCAATCCGATCTGCGCGCCCGCGCCGAAATTGGGCGAGGTCCAGGCCGTTCCCTCGATCGAGGTCTTGCCGAACGCCTTGCTGAAATCAACCTTTGCGAACAGCCCGTCATCGCCATTGTCGATGGCACGCTCGTAGCCGATCCTGGCGCCTAATCTCAGGGTCGGATCGAGATAGGTTTCGAAGCCGGGCGCAACCCGAACGCCGCTCGCGCCGTCGAAGCGCGTCTTCGCGAAGGGCTCGTCAATCAAAATGGCGGACGGGCTGTTCCAGCCATCGACACCGAGAGAAACCGTGGTCGCCGCGCTCAGGCGCAGGTCGAGCGAGCTGGCAAGGCTCCAGGTTTCGACACTCTTGTCTGTCGTCAGGCCGAACAGCTGATCGGCATCCTCGCGGACGAATTGTCCGGTAACCTGCACGGCGAGCAGTTCGCCCAGGTTCGCCGCACCGCCAACCATCAGCCGCGCGACGCCGTTTCCCTTCTCCGCGGCCATGCCGAAGGCTACCGGAAGGTCGGAGAATGCAGCGACGATCCTGGCATTCAGCCGCTGCTGGTTGTCGTCTTCCGAAACCTGCCCGTTTACGACCAGGCGGACCGATTTCTGCGAGGGCTCCGGCGTTTGCTCCTGAGCGCCGGTCGGGAAGGCTCCCGCGATCCAGGCCACGGCCGCCGCCATCATCTTGCCTGTTCTCATTTTCGTCCCCAAGCCTGCGTCGGGCTTCCCCAGAGCCAACGTTGCAACGTTGGTCAGATCGCCTGTTTCGACGACTTATGCTCGGTGGACGGATTCCTCGCATCACCCATTTGGGCTATGCGGCCGCAGGAACGGCCTGAAAATCAAAGTCTTAGCTAGAGCTTGCTTCGAGGCGGCGGTGCCTGTCGCTCTAGTGGCGCAGGATCAGGGCGGCGAGCTGGCTTTGGCGACGGGTCTCGGTCTTGGCAAAGACGGACTTCAACTGCGCCCTGACCGTGTGAATGCTGACGTCGCGGCTGTCCGCATGGTCGCGCAGCGAGATGCCTTGGGCGATGGCCACGGCCAGCTCCGATTCAGCCGGTGTCAGCCCATAGCCGGGCAATGCAGCGACGGAAGGCTGCGGCGTCGGCTGGTTGCGCAGGACCAGCATTGCAATCGGAAGGTCCTCGAAAATCTGATCGAACATTGTTTGCGTGGTTCTGTGGGCGAGCGGCACGATCATCGCGCGCATCGGCGAACCGGCCGCCCGACGAACGGGGAAGCTGCCTGGAATTGCGGGAAAATCCGCTCTCGCTATCGCGGCCAGGGCAATCCGCAGGGTCGTATCGGCCCTCGGATCCTTGAGGTGCAGGTGCCCGTCGCGGTCGACGGCGAGGAAAGACGCGTCCTTGCGCATCGCCGTTCCGGCACGGTTGCAGTGGGTGATACGCCCGGCTCTGTCGATGAACAGCACAGCGTCGGTCGATGTCTCAAGAGTGGCGCGATAGTCTTCTCCCTCCACCTGGTGCGGGATGTGCCGCATCAACTCGAACGAGCGGGTGATATGCGGCCCAAGCAGGTCAAACGTCCTGTTTACCCGCGCCCGCACGAGATCATGGTTGCGCAGGCGAATATTGCCCGAAAGGAAGAGCATCCTGTCCGATGAGCGATGCAGCGCAACGGCGCTCGCGGACACCAGACTCTGGCTACGCAGACAGTCATTGTAGAACTCGGTTTTGAGAAGTTTGTCCGGGTCGTATATTTCTTCCGATTGAACAAGCTTGCCGATCGGGGCGATAGCCATTCCGTTCGCCCAGACGTTGATCGTCGCATAGTCTCGCACATAGGAATCAATAAATTCCGGCGCAGCCCCGGACGCAAGCAAGCCCAGGCTTGCTCGCGCGACGGTATCATGCGCATGCAGGCAAATGAGCGTGTCGTCCAGATGGCCTGACAGGTCCCCGACGAACGCGGACCATTTGTGCGGGTTGATGCCTGCCTCGTAGACCGTGTGGATAAGGCTGTTGAAGTCGTCGAGCGTGATCTCAGGCAAGGTCGGTGCTCCGCAAACCATAGCTGGCGGCGGGAGCGGACGCATCGCCTGGGCGTGCTCGTGCGTTATGCTTGCGTGGATTGATCTTCACAGGCGGCCCCCCGGCGCATGGACGATGCATTCAACGCAATTTATGCGCCCAAGACGGAGCCGTCAAACGC